>SXND01000281.1 GCA_005777235.1 Pseudomonadota bacterium | reverse complement strand
TTAAACTAGAGCGGCTGAAAATGAGGACCAAGCTTCATCATTTTGCCCTAAAGTCCAAACTCTACCTCAATGCCCTCCGCTCCGCTTTCGCCACTTTACGGGCCCTCACCCCCGTACAGGGCTCCGCGTAAGGTGAGTGAGTAAAATATAGGCATGAATGATCGCGCTTCTCTGGACCTTGTTCTTTGAGAGAATCTCTCGTAATACAGCACGTTCTGCGTCGGTCAAGTCTATGGCATATCAGATGGCCATGGCTCATCCTAAAAGGTGAAAAGGGAAGAGCCATATTTTAACAGAATATCTTATCGTGACAAAGCACTAGTGTCTCAACTGCTCTCGGTTGCGTCGTTATCCTGGGAGCGCCACACTCCAACGTGGCTTCCGGAGCCGGGCTGGAGCCCGGCGCTCCCAGGGGGTGGCTCTCACAAGAGCTCGGTTGAGGCACTAGGGCACCCTTCGCTCCCCTGTCTGGTTTAGACGAGTACCTCCGCTGCTGCCCCCGTGGCGGCCTCCGTCCCCTGGCGCGCCACCAAGCGGGCATACACGCCACCCTGGGCGACCAAGGACGCATGGGTGCCCTGCTCCACGACGCGCCCGGCATCGAGTACGACAATCAGATCCGCCTCGCGCACGGTGGAGAGGCGATGCGCAATCAGCAGCGTGGTGCGGCCAACCATCAGACGCTTCAAGGCTTCATGCACGAGGCGCTCGTTCTCAGAATCCAGATGCGAGGTGGCTTCGTCCAGCAATAAAATCGGCGCATCTTTGAGAATCGCCCGCGCAATCGCCAACCGTTGCCGTTGACCACCCGACAGTTGCACCCCACGTTCGCCCAGACACGTATCGTAGCCCTGGGGTAAACGCTGGATAAACGCATGCGCATACGCTTGCTGGGCGGCGTGCTCCAGGTCCGCATCGGTCGCCCCAGGGCGCCCCAAGCGGAGATTGTCACGCACGCTGGTGTTGAAGAGATAGGTATCCTGCGACACCAGGGCCATCTGCTGCCGCAGCGCCTCCAGGCTATAGTCGCGCAGATCATGGCCGTTGAGCAGGATGTGTCCCTGGTCAGGATCCCAAAAACGCAGTAACAAGTGCATGGCGGTGGTTTTTCCAGAGCCTGAACGGCCTACCAAAGCGACCGTTTGCCCGCGTTGCACAGCAAAATCTACCTGGTGTAACGCCGGGAGATCCCCAGACCCATAGCTAAACTGCACCCCCTCATAGCACAGCATGGGGGCCGGCACTCCATGACTGGCCAAGGTCAGTGTGGTACCTGGACCATCCTGTACTGGCACGGGCTCGTCTTCCACGGCAAAGATGCGCCGCGCCGAGGCCAGCGTATCAGCCAGTTCTTTGCCAATGCGGGCGATTTCGGAGACCGGCACAAACGAGGCCATGGCCAGCAGCGTCAGGACCGGGACCGTACTGGCAGCTAACTGGCCACGGGCCACGAGCCCGGCGCCCAGGCTCATCACCACCAGCCCGCCGAGGCCCATGAGGGCTTCCACCAGCACGTGCTCAAAACTGAGGTGATTGAAGAAACGGCGCCGAATGTCGTTGAGCTGGGTACCGTAGGCTTGTAACGCCGCGAGTTGTCCGGGGCCGCGCGTGAACGCCACGATCTCCTTCAAGCCCTGGATGCTATCTACGGTATAGGCATTGACCTCGCCCAGCTGCTCCCGCATGCTGCGTGCCAGGCGTTCCTGCTGGCGACTGGCCAGAAACGGGCTGAGCCCCACCAGCAGCAGAAACGGTAGGAGCGCGATAGCCAGGGGCCAGGCGTACGACCACAGTACCACGAGGACCGTCACTGGCAGCATGACGGCGACAAAGCCCGGCGCAATGGTGTGGGCAAAAAAGAGTTCGACGGTTTCCACGTCGGCAGTCACCAGACTCACCAGGTCGCCGGTGCGACGGCGGAACAGGTAGGCTGGCGCCAGACGATCCAGCACGGTGTACAGATGAATGCGCATCTCGGCCAGCAGGCGATACGCCAGATCATGCGCCAGCCAGGATTCTACATAGTGCAGGCAGGCGGAGAGCGGGATGAGGCCCCAGAGGGCCAGCAGCAGGGCGCCAAAATCGCTCCCACGCGCCACGTGCCCGACAATGAGGGCGCTCACGACGCCGATGCCGATGATCGCCGCGATGTGCCCCACACCACAGACAAAAGTGATCACGAGCTGGCCCCACCAGTCTTGCACCAGCCACAAGAGACGGTGCCAGAGTGCCGGCCAGGCAAGGGCACGCGGCACGATGGGCAGCGCTAGGGCGGCTTGGGGTGGGGCCGTCAGCGTCGGGAGTGGGGCATCGGTGGGCAGGTCTGCAAGCGGTAGAGTGTCCGGCGACGTGTGTGGCGCGCCGAGCGGCGCTTGATCGGCCATTAAGCGCGCATAGATCCCCGCAGCGCTGAGCAGCTCCTGATGCGTGCCGCTCTCCACAATGGTGCCGTGCTCCATGACCACAATGCGATCCGCACCAATCACGCTGGAGAGACGGTGCGCGATGATCAGGGTGGTGCGCCCCACCATGAGACGGTCCAAGGCCTCCTGGATAAGCGCTTCATTTTCCGTATCGACACTGGAGAGGGCTTCATCGAGCAAGAGAATCGGCGCATCTTTCAGCAGGGCGCGCGCAATCGCCAGGCGCTGACGCTGCCCACCCGAGAGTCGCAGGCCGCGCTCACCGACCATCGTGCTATAACCCTGCGGCAAGGCCATGATAAACTCGTGCGCATACGCCGCCCGCGCCGCCGCTTCGAGTTCCTCCTGGGTGGCGTCGGGTTTGCCAAAACGCAGATTGTCCGCCACGGTGCCGTGGACAAGATAGGTCTCTTGCATGACCACCGCGATATGGCGACGCAAGACGGCCAGGGGCAGGGTGCGCAGATCGTGGCCACCGAGCAGGATACGGCCCTGTTGGGGATCAAAGAAACGCAGCAGCAGCCAGATGAGCGTGGATTTGCCGGCCCCGCTGGCGCCGACAATGCCGAGACGCTGGCCAGGCTCGACGGTGAGACAGACCTCGTGCAACACGTCTGGGCGGGTGGGGTAGCTAAAATCCACCTCCTCAAAGCGTACCTCCGGGGTGAGGCGTAGCCGCGCCGTGTCGGACATCACCGGCTGCGCCGGTTCCTGCACCATTGGCACGGCATCCAGCAGCGTAAAAATGGCCTTGGCCGTGGACAGGGCAATCAAGCCACGATGATACAAGCGCGACAACTCCCGCAGCGGGCGAAACACTTCCACACCCAGCATCAAGACCATCAGGAGCGTCGGAAAGGCCAGCGTGCCCTGGCTCACCCGGATGGCACCCCATCCCAAGGCCACGCCCGCCCCGGCGGAGATGCCCAGCGTAATGACGCCGCTGGTCAGAATGTTGACCGCCAGCACGCCCATCGTACTGCGATACAAATGGCGGGCGCGCTGCGCCAGGAGCGTCCCATGCGCCGCACTCTGGCCAAAGGCTTTGAGGGTCGCCAATCCTTGGACCCCATCGAGAAAATCCGCCCCCAAGGCGCTATAGGCCTGCCGTCGCTGCAGGCTGCTCTTGCCCGTCCAGCGGGTAAAGAACAACGGCACCAGGAGGGTAAACAGCGCGAACCCGACAAACACCAACGCCGTGGGCACATCGAACCAGGCCATACCGCCAAACAGCAGCACTGGCGTCAGCGCGGCCACCGTGAGCTGCGGGAAGTATTGTCCCAAAAAGGTTTCCAGTTGCTCGACGCCTTCCACCATGGCGAGGACAATATCCCCGGTGCGTTCCTCATGCAGATACCCTGGCCCCAGGTCAAGCACATGCGTGTAGAGACGCTGCCGCAAGCACAGCTTAATGTCGCTGGCGGTGCGATTTCCCGTGGCTTCCTTGGCATACTCGAGGACAGCGCGCAGCCCGATGCAGCCGGCAATACCGAGGATGGGCAGCAGCAGAGCTTGCAACGGCTGCTGCTGGAATACCAGCCCCAGGACATACCCCGAGAGGGCCAGGCGCCCAATCCCCGCCAGGGCGGCCCCGAGTCCTAACAACGCGGCCCCGAGCAGCCGCAGGCGAAAGCCTTGGGTCAACTGAAAGATGCGCCAATTGAGGGACATGCGTCTGGTCTCCCTGCGCCACATAGACGTCAGATAGGTATCAAACAGGGTGAGAATCAGGTGCTGTTGTAGCACGAACGGCTGGCACGGACAAGCGGCCCGCGCCCTGGAGTGGCCTGTCGACACGCCAGTGGTAAACGCCAGGCGCATCGCCTATACTCGGCCATCCCAAGGCGCCTGGCGGGTGGCTGTCGTGCAGCATACCCGTGCGCCCCTTAACTCTCCGTGCGAACGACAAGGACACCCGCATGCCAACTGTGACCCATAACGGCGCGACGATTTACTACGAAGAATACGGCCAGGGCTTTCCCATACTCACCTTCGCCCCGGCGGGGCTGATGTCGGTGATCGACGTCTGGAACCGCCCCTCCGCTCCGGTGAACCCCATCAAGGAATTTGCCGCGAATTTTCGAGTGATTGCTTTGGATCAGCGTAATGCTGGCGGGCAGTCCCATGCGCCCATCACCGCCCAGGACGGCTGGCATACCTATGCTGCGGACCACATTGCCGTGCTGGATCATCTGGGGATCGAGCACTGCCACCTGTACGGCCAGTGCATTGGCGGTCCCTTTATCTTTAGTTTGCTCAAGGCGCAGCCTGAACGCATTGCGTGCGCCGTGCTGGCGCAGCCCATTGGGCGGGTCGGCGCCATGCCACCGGGCCGCTCGGCCAACTTCGACTCCTGGACCAAGACACTGACGGATCATCCAGAGGCTACCGAGGCCGTGCTGGATACCTTGTATCACAACCTGTACGATGCGGGTTTTGCATACTGTGTTGACCGGGACTTTGTGCGCAGTTGCCAGACGCCCTGTCTGGTGCTGGCGGGTAATGATGCGGCGCATCCCTTCGCTATTGCCGAGGAGATTGCGCAATTGCTCCCCAACGCCGCCTTCATCCCTGAGTGGAAGGAAGGCGCGCCCCTGGTCGCAGCGACGGCGCGTATCAAGCAATTTCTTGCCAATCACACGCCGGTCCGCGTCTAGTACCCCTCGTGCCAGTCGGTGCCTCGCGCCTCTAGCGCGCCGGCTGGCCTGAACGCCAGCCCCAATTGTCCGGGGGCCAGATGTTACGGCCACGCCGCCCGCCAGTGCGTTCCCCGGCGTACCAGTCCTTCACCGTCTCGCGCCACTTGGCAATGTGCGGCGTCTTGGTGTGATACTCAAACGCCGTTTTGTTGACGTACACTTCATACAGATACAACTCACTGGGCTTGTTGATATTCTGATACACATCAAAGCGTAGACACCCCGGCTCCTCGTGCGTGGAACCGATGCCATCGAGTGCCACCGCGGCGATAAACGCCTCGACCTTCTCCGGCTGGATGGGCAGCGGCGCGTGGATGACATAGAGGCTGCTGGCAAACGCCGGATCGGCCACGGCGCCTGGCCGTTGGGCATCCCACGTGGCATCGCCGCGCGGAAACACCGGGCGGCAGAAGGAGACTTCCACCGGGCCGTCCAGCATGGGTTTCACCGCCGCGTCCCAGGTGGCGAAGTGCGGCGTGGTTTTATGATGCTCAAACGCCGCAACGTCGCTATAGATCTCGTTAAAGGCAAAAAGGGTGGGGTCAGTCTCGTCCTGGATAATGTCAAAGCGGTGACAATCGGGCTCTGTGAGGACAGAACCCGTGCCGTCGGCAATTGAAGCCGTGATGAAGCCAGTGATATGCTCGGGCTTCACTTTGAGTCGCACCATCAGAATGTACATAGCCCCTCCTTATGGGCGCGCCGTGCGGCGTGTGCAGAGAGCGTTGCCAGTGTGCCGTTACTCGGCACGTGCGCAGCAGTATACCGGGTTCCATAACTGGATACGAGCGTGTCCCAGCCCCCAGGTGCTACCGCATGCCGACCACCCGGACCCGGTGGTTCATGCCATCAGCGATATACACATGCCCATCAGGATCAATGCCGCAGCCATGGGGCCGCTCCAGGCCAGCCGCCGTGGCCGGACCGCCATCGCCATCGCCGCCCTGGTGTCCACCGGCGATTGTGGTCACTATGCCAGTCATCGCATCAATGCGGCGGACGGCATTGTTTTCCGTATCCACCACAATGACATTATCCTGGTGATCGCAGCGGATGGCCTTGGGCGCGCCCCAGGTGGCCGTGAGTGCCGGTCCACCGTCACCACTGTAGCCACGCTCGCCGGTGCCGGCAAAGGTGGACATGATGCCGTGGGCGTCGACTTTGCGCACGCCATTGCCTTCACGCTCGCAAATATAGGTGTTGCCCTGGCGATCCATGCACACGGCGCGGGGGCCCATAATCGACGCCTCGGTGGCGGGTTGGCCATCCCCAGTCCGGCGCTTCTCCCCGTCGCCGGCAAAAGTCGTGATGATGCCGGTCCGTAGGTCGAGACGGCGGATGCGCTGATCCTGAATATCGGCAATTAGCAGACCGCCTTTGCCGTCCAGAAAGCAGTCGTTGGGCTCGCGCAACTGCGCCAACACACCAGGGCCACCATCGCCACTATAGCCTGGCACACCCGTCCCGGCGACGGTGGTGATGATGCCCGTAGCGGCTTCGACTTTGCGGATGGCCGCGTTCATGCGGTCGACGATGTAGATGTCGCCGTTGCTGTCGACCTGGAGCGAGTACAGGTTATCTAATGTCGCCTCAGTCGCTGGACCGCCGTCGCCACTATAGCCTTGGCGACCGCTCCCAGCCACGGTGGTGATGATGCCGGACACCTTGTCAATCCGGCGGATGGTGTGGGTGCGTCCGTCGGAGATGTACATATTGCCGACGCTATCGAAGTCACACCCATAGGCTTCGCCAATGCGCGCCTGCGTGGCGGGGCCGCCATCACCGGAGTAGCCCCCCTCGCCCGTCCCGACTACGGTTTGAATCTTGCCAAGCTGAAACATGATGTCCTGTCTCCCGTATGATGCCCTGTCTCCCGTATGATGTCCTGTCTCCCGTATAGTGGTATGTTGGTAGCATAGCCTATTAGATGCCTGGATGCCCCGCGAGGCAAGCGCTATAGTGTGCTCGTGTTTCATCTGAGCGGGCATCCGTCCGTCCCACTATAGTGTGGCCAACACACGGAGCTCCGTCCCCCCGCGCCGTCTCGCTGCGCCGGCAGCTCGTCCCTAGCCCCTCGTCCTGGCCAGGCTTGGCTGGGGGGAGGCACCGCAGCCGTGGCGGCATGCCCGACGGGACTGGAGCACAATAGCGTGTAAAATTCCTAGACATGCCAGCGATGGCTTGCCCACGGTCTCCACCCCTTGGTCCACAAGATCTGGAGAGCAGAGGCATTGATTTTTCCTATTTGAGACATCGGGAAGGATCTTCTATAGTAAGCCCCACAACTCGTATCGAGCACACAGAAGGGGCAGAGACCATGAGTATTCAACCAGGTGAAGCGATTCCAGGCGCCCGACTTTTGAGCTGGATGAGGGTGGCGCGCCACGGACTATCTCGGCAGCGGAACGCTTGGCGGGCAAGCGTATTGTCCTCTTTGCCGTGCCAGGTGCGTTTACCAGACCCTCCGTAAAGCCCCGGGCTTCAGACATGGGGATAGGAGGGGTGGCCATGCACATGGCCACAGGCTTTTCAAGGATACGCCTAGATTTAACTGTACTTCTTTAGGCATATACGCTATGCTTTTGCTATGCGTAAAACTATGAAGTATCGACTGTACCCAACGAAGCGTCAACAATCTCTCCTTGAGGAGACATTGGACACGTGTCGCCAGGTCTATAACCAGGAACTTGCTCAGCGGAAGGAAGCCTGGGAGCAACGACAAGCGCCGCTCTCGCTCTACGAAACGCATGCCTTGTTGACGCAGTGGAAACGCCAACGCCCCACGCTTTCTCATGTCCACTCGCAAGTGTTGCAGAATGCGCAGGAACGCGTTGACCTTGGGTACAAAGCCTTCTTCCGTCGCGTCAAGGCTGGTGAAAAGCCAGGCTTCCCGCGTTTTCGTGGACTTGGACGCTACGATAGCTTCACGTTCAAACAGTCGGACTTTCGCGTCCAAGACTCGTTGGTCTCCCTCTCGAAGATCGGCAGTCTACGGCTGGTGGTGCATCGTCCGATTGAAGGGACCATCAAAACAGTCACGATACATCGCACTCCAACGACGAAATGGTACGTGTGCTTCTCGGTTGACACCACGCCGATCACCATGGAGCCCTGCCCATTGGCGGTTGGAGTCGATGTCGGGTTGACCCACTTTGCCACGTTGAGCACGGGGGAGCACCTGGCCAACCCGCGCTTCTTGCGGAGCGATGAACAGGCGCTTGCCAAAGCCCAACGGCGGCTGGCGAAAGAGGATAAGGGCACACCAGCCAGGGCGCAATGCCGGAAGGGCGTGGCGCATATCCATGAGCGCATTGCCAACCGGTGCTACGACTTCTGCCACCAGACCGCTCGACGACTCGTCAATACCTATGGCGTGCTGGCATTTGAAGCCTTGCAGATGCCCAACATGATGCAGAATCACCATCTGGCGCAATCCATAGCGGACGTGGCGTGGGGCCAATTTGTGCGCATGGCCAGCGACAAGGCAGCATGTGCCGGTCGACTGGCTGTGCACGTGCCTCCGGCATACACCTCGCAAGATTGCAGCAGGTGTGGGTCTCGTGTGCCAAAACCGCTTCGTCAACGCGTGCATCAGTG
>SXND01000280.1 GCA_005777235.1 Pseudomonadota bacterium | reverse complement strand
CCCCGGCGCTGACCCGCGCAAAGGCCCCGCCCGGCGGGCTCTCCTGCCCATAGAAGTTCCAGCCCCAGCCGGCCAGGGTGCCGTCAGCCCGCAGGCCGCAGGTGTGGGCCCCCCCGGCGCTGACCTCGTGGAAGGCCCCGCCCGGCGGGCTCGCCTGTCCCAAGACGTCATCGCCCCAGCAGGCCAGGGTGCCGTCGACCCGCACGCCGCAGGTGTGCTCGTACCCGGCGCTGACCTGCGCAAAGGCCCCGCCCGGCGGTGTCGCCTGCCCAAAGGCGTTCCAGCCCCAGCAGGCCACGGTGCCGTCGGCCCGCACGCCGCAGGCGTGGGAGTCCCCGGCGCTGACCTGCTGAAAGGGCACGGCGCTAAAGGTGGCGGTACAGGTCTTGGCAGCATTCATGGTGACGCTGCCATCGCCGCAATCGGCGTGCCCACTCCAGCCGCCAAACACCGCGCCCGCCGCCGGCGTGGGCGTCAGCACCACCACCGTGTTGTAGGCGTAGGCTTCCGTACAGTCGGCCCCACACGTGATCCCCGCCGGGGCGCTGCTCACCGTGCCGGTGCCCGTGCCGGCTTTCGTCACCGTCAACGTCTGGGGCCGGAGGGTAAAGGTCGCGGTGCAGGTCTTGGCGGCATTCAGGCGCACGGCGCCATCGGTGCAATCGGCGTGCCCACTCCAGCCGCCAAACAGCGCGCCCGCCGCCGGCGTGGGCGTCAGCACCACCACCGTGTTGTAGGCGTAGGCTTCCGTACAGTCGGCCCCACACGTGATCCCCGCCGGGGCGCTGCTCACCGTGCCGGTGCCCGTGCCGGCGTTCGTCACCGTCCACGTCTGGGGCCGGAGGGTAAAGGTCGCGGTGCAGGTCTTGGCGGCATTCAGGCGCACGGCGCCATCGGTGCAATCGGCATGGCCGCTCCAGCCGCCAAACAGCGCGCCCGCCGCCGGCGTGGGCGTCAGGACCACCACCGTGTTATAGGCGTAGGCCTCGGTACAGTCGGCGCCACAGCTAATGCCCGCCGGGGCGCTGGTGACCGTGCCGGTGCCGGTACCGGCTTTGGTCACGGTCAGCGTCTGGGGAGGAACGGGGTTAAAGGTGGCGGTGCAGGTCTTAGCGGCATTCAGGCGTACGAGCCCATCTAGGCAATCGGCGTGCCCACTCCAGCCGCCAAACAGCGCGCCCACCGCCGCCGTGGCCGCCAGCGTGACGACGGTGTTATCGGCGTAGACTTCCGTACAGTCGGCGCCACAGGTGATCCCCGCCGGGGCGCTGCTCACCGTGCCGCTGCCGGTGCCCGTCTTCGTCACTGTCAGGGTTTGTGACGGTTGGATATTGGTCAGTGTGACCACATTGTCGAGGAAGCGCGCGGCCTGGCTGGTGGATCCTGGATTCGCGGCGCTGCTGAGATACTGGCTCACGCCCTGTTGGGTGTACACGAGATACCCAGCGCCCACTGCTGTGACAATGGTGCCCCATTGTCCCACTGTGCCCGTGTGGGTCACCCCATGAAACGTCCCGATGGTGCTGAAATAGCCGCAGGCCGACGGCCCCCATTGACTGAGTCCGGCGTCTGTGAGTCCAGCATTCACCGCGTGGTTGGCGCCGAGCGGACTCAACGCGTCCACGATAACGATGGTGTCGCTGCCTGGTGGGCACGTGAACTGCGTGGCCAGTTGTGTGCCCAGCGGATAGAACGCGAGTCCTTCGGTGCCGAAGCCAGGGCTTTGCACGAACACGTTCCCGCCGGTATTCATAAACGTGAGGAGATGCCCGGGCCAAGCCCCCGTACCGTACTGACTAAAGCCATCTAACCAGATGGCGTCAAAGCCGGTAAAACTCGTCGCCGCAAAGTCGGTAGGCGCGACGAACACGGCTGTGTGCCCTAAGCCGGCGAGCGCCCCTGTCAAATTGGCATTGGATGGGGTCATAGAGTTGCCGGAAATGAGGATATGAGCGGCGTGGGCATACCCGACGAGACACACCAGCCACGCTGTGGCAGCAATGGTAGACAGACATACGGACATTCTCTTACACTTCATAGTTTTCCTTCTCCTGGACTATCGTCGATGTTTTCTGGGAACTCGTGCCTCAACCGCGCTCAGTTGAGGGGTATCCTGGGAGCGCCACGCTCCAGCGTGGCTGCCGGAGCCGGGCTGGAGCCCGGCGATCCCAGGGGGGAGCAACCGCCACAACAGCACGGTGGAGGCACTAGAGCATTTGCATCATTGATGTCCTGGGCAAGAGCGCTGTGTTCTCAAGCCTAGAACGCACGAGAGGGCGTGAGATGTCGGGAGTCAGGACAGCTGCTGAAAGTATCGGGCATGCAAACGGCCTGTACTACTGACTGCTGGCACCATCCGCTCCCATACCCCCTCCCCCCCGAGCGTCGCACACGAGGGCGACAGATACGCTGAGGGGGAGAGGAAACAGCCGCGAGAACGAGGGAAGACCATAGTCCGCGCTCTTGACATGGGAACGAGCCACAAACGGTATGCAGTCCCGGTAGCTATTCGGGCCGGATAGCGCCGACTTGTGCGCGGGCGTCATCCTTGCTTTTGAACCACGTCACATTAATGGCGGTGTATGCCTTCCAATCATCCGGCACGTCTTCTTCGGTAAAAATGGCCTCGACCGGACACTCGGGCTCGCAGGCACCGCAATCAATGCACTCATCCGGCTCAATGTACAGCATCCGGTCTTTACCTTCTTCGAAATGAATGCAATCCACCGGGCACACGTCCACACATGCCTGGTCCATGACATCCACGCACGGTTCAGCGATCACGTAGGCCATCCGTCAATTCCTCCGTCTCCAAAGTCTTCGCTATGCCTGTGGCCTGGGGATCGGCGTGCGGTCACGTTACCCAGCCATCAAGCGGCATAAAGATACCTCACACAGGTCGCATCTGGCAAGCAGACGTTAGCACGGCTGCAACACCGCCCGCAAGCCTGCTTCATCGAGCTGCTGCTGCGCGCCGGTGGCCAGGTGTTTCAGGGTGTAGGTCTGTTGCGCCACTTCATCCGGGCCAATAATCAGCGCATACGGAATGTGTAAATCATCCGCCGTGGCCAGTTGCCGCCCGAGACGGGAGGATTCGGGGTAGAGTTCCACGGCAATGCCGGCCTGGCGTAAACGTGTGGTCAGTTCGACCACCGGCGCCAGCGGCGTCTCCGGCAGTGGACACACCATCACCTGCGCGGCGTACTGCAGGGCTGGGAACATCTGTTGCTCTTCCATAAGTAAGAGAATGCGTTCCAAGCCAAGCGAAAACCCGACCGCCGGCACCTGTTTGCCGCTGAACATGCCTACCAGGTTATCGTACCGCCCGCCACCGCCGAGGGAGCCGCTAAAATCCTCGGACACGACCTCAAAAATGGGTCCGGTGTAATAGCTCAAGCCGCGGGCCAGGGCGGGGGTAATACGCAGGCGCGGTCCAGCGGGCGTGCCCGCGGTAAGCTGGCACACCGTCTGCAGATCCGTCAGGGCTTGCTGCGCCTGCGGCAGGGGCAACAGGGCGCGCAGGGCGTCGAGCGTCTGCGCGTTGTCTTTCTCCTGTGCGACGCTGGTCATCTCCAGCAGCCGCTGCGAGGACTCCGGCGCGATGCCGCGGGCTGAGAGCTCGGCCTGTACGCCCTCGGGACCAATTTTGTCGAGCTTGTCAATGGCGACCAGGGCGGTGCCTTCCAGGGCGGGCGCAATACCAGCGACCTCGATCATGCTGCGCAGCACCACGCGGTGGTTGAGGGCAATGCTGACGCGGTGAAAGCCCAGGGTCGCTAACACGGTGCTGATGGCGTTGAGCACCTCGGTTTCCGCCAGCAGCGAGGTCGTGCCCGTCATGTCCACATCACATTGATAAAACTCGCGAAAGCGGCCTTTGGCGGGACGGTCGGCACGCCACACGGGTTGAATCTGGTAGCGCTTGAAGAAGCGCGGCAACTGATGGCCGTATTCCGCCACCACCCGCGCTAGCGGCACGGTGAGATCGTAACGTAGGCCGAGTTCCGCCAGGTCTCCTATGGTGACGGCGGTTTGGGTGAGGGTGCGACTGAGCCGCTCGCCACGGTGCAGCACGCGGTACAGCAACTGATCGCCTTCGTCACCGTACTTGCCCAGGAGGGTGCTGAGATTTTCCATCGTTGGCGTTTCCAGCGGTAGAAAGCCGTAGCGTTGGAACACACTTTCCACTTTGTCCAGGACATAGCGACGCTTGACAACAGCGTCCGGTAAGTAATCCCGCATCCCGCTGGGCGGTTTGGTACTGGGCATGGCCTCTGTCTCCTGTCCCTTAAATGGCCCCGTCAGCGTGCCAGCGTGCCAGATCCGCTGGCGTGTAGCCTAGGAGGGTCGTATACACCTCATGATTGTGCTGGCCAAGAGACGGGGCCGGCAACACGTCAATTTGTAAGGCGCCATCGGTAGTAAAAAATTTGAGCGGGCAGCCAATGACTTTCACGCGGCCTTTGACCGGGTGATCGAGTTCGACAATCATCTGGCGATGCGTTAAGTTCGGATCGCTGGCGACTTCGTCGAGCGTCAACACTGGGCCGCACGGCATGCCGGCAGTGGTGAGCAGGTCGGTCAGGGCCTCACGGGTATACTGCTGCGTCCAGGCGCTGACCAGGGCATCGACTTCGTCCATATGTTTGGCGCGCAGGGCGTTGGTGGCAAAGCGGGCGTCGTCGCGCAGATCGTCACGGCCCATCACCGTACAGAGTAAGGGCCAGTGGCTTTCTGAGGCACAAAAAATGGCCATCCAGCCATCGCTGGTAGCATAGGTGTTATACGGCGCAATAGCCAGTCCGCCGTGGCGATTGGCCGTACGGGGTACCACCCCGCCTTTGTCGTAATAGGCCCCCAAATTGGACGTCAGTGTAGGATAGATGGCGTCGTGCATGGCGACTTCGACCATGCAGCCCTCGCCGGTACGCTCGCGCCGTAGCAGGGCAGTGACGATCGCCGCGTACAGGTGAATCCCGGCGATGAAATCCGACACGGCGGGGCCAGCTTTCACCGGCGGATCATTGGGATAGCCGGTGAGCGCCATGACCCCGGCGACGGCTTGCACGGTCAAGTCCATGGCGGAGTAGTGGGCGTAGGGGCCGCCACGTCCATAGCCGCTGGACGAGGCATAGATAATTTTGGGGTTGATGGCGTGCAGCGCCTCGTAGCCAAAACCCAGACGCTCCATCACCCCGACGGCAAAGTTTTCCAACACCACATCGCCCTGCGCCACCAGCTCGCGTAAGAGCGCCGCCCCCTGCGGATGTTTTAAGTTGAGGGTCACGGATTTTTTGTTCGAGTTGAGCATCAGGTAGGGATGCGGCATGCGGCTCACGGGGTCGCGCTGGCGCACAATCTCCCCTTGCAACGGTTCGACCTTGATCACCTCCGCGCCGAGGAACGCCAGTAAGAGGCTGCAGTAAGGCCCGTTGTAAATCTGGCCGAGATCAATGATGCGATAGCCTGCCAGCGGCTGTTGCATGGAGAGGACTCCTGTTTAGCGTACGAGTTCCTGCAGGCGTGGCAGGGCCTTTTGGATAGCGCGTTCGCGGTGCGTGAGATAGCCCTGACGCAGCTTTTCCTCCGCACTGAGGGCATGGATGTCGCCCAGCAGTTGCCCCCAAGCTGGCACGTAGAACAGCGTTTCAAAGGGAAAGCCCGTATAGCGTAACACCGCGGGTGTTTCGACAATCGTGCCCCGCAAGGTGCCATCAAATAGCTCGACCCCACCGCCTGGAATCCCCAGCGCAATGACGGTACGCATCTGCGCCCCGCGCTGCGGGCTCGGAATACCCTGCATGCGGTCCATACAATAGGTAATAATCGCCTCATCGCTCATGGCGGTGCGCTTATCGTGCCAACGCCGTACGTGGATGCCCGGTTCACCGTGTAGAGCATCAATTTCCACGCCGGTGTCATCGGCCATCACCACCAGGTCGGGCGCGAGGGCCCGATACGCCTCGGCTTTCAGGACGGCATTGTCTTCCAACGTCGTGCCGGTTTCTTCCACATCCAGCGTGAGGCCGACCTGCGCGGGGGCCAGCAGCGTGAGGCCGTAGGCGGCGAGATGTTTGCTGACTTCCATGATTTTGCCGGGATTGGTGGTGGCATAGAGCAGTGGCATGGTCGTCTCGCTGATTGAGAGGTCTGGGCGTGCGGACGCGCCCCTTACGGCGTGCGGAAGAGCAGCTGCACGATCGCCGTGAGCACAGCATCCGTATCAATATGGTGTTTGTGGTACAGTTGGGCCAGGGAACCGGTCTCGCCAAAATGCATCACGCCGAGGGGTTTGACCGGAGCTGTCAAGACGGCGCCGAGCCACGCCAGGGTCAGCGGATGCCCATCCAGCAGGGTGATGGCGGGGATCGTGCGCTCGGCGGGCGGCAGCAACTCGTCGAGATAGGAGAGGGTGCCTTGCCGGGAGGCTTCGACATAGCCCTGGAACAGACGGTCAGCGCTGGTGACGTTAATGACATTGGCATAGATGCCATCAGCGCTCGCCAGGTCGCTGGCTTGCAGCGCCTCTTCGAGCATCACCCCCGAGGCAAACACGTGCACACGCGGCCGCTGCGCATAGTCCGGCTCCTGCCGATAATCGCGCAACCAATAGCCCCCTGCCAGCACTTGGCGGCGCCAGGACGGCGTCGAATGCCGTACGGCCTGCGTGATCGGGCGCGTGGAGAGGCGCAAGTACACACTCTGACCGTGCTGGCGGTCCGTGAGCTGTTGCAAGCCCCAGCACATGATGCATTCTAGTTCCGCCGCATAGGCGGGCTCATAATACAGTACGCCTGGCAAGCCCATGCCGATTAATGGCGTATAGACCGACTGATGCGCTCCACCCTCGCGGTTCAAGCTCAGGCCCGAGGGTGTGCCGGCAAACAGAAATTTGGCGCCGGCATAGGCGGCGTAGGTCAGCGCATCCAGACCACGCGCTACAAACGGGTCATACACCGTGCCAATGGGCAGAAGCAGTTCCCCGTGCAGTTCCTGTGCCAGGCCAAACATGGCGAGCGCCAGATAAAAATTGTTCTCGGCAATCCCCAGCTCAATGTGTTGGCCCGCCGCGCTCTCATGCCATTGCAGCAGGCTGGTAATGCCATGCTTGGCCCAGTAGTTCGGGCGCTCCATCGGGGCATAAATACCACGCTGATTGATCCAATTGGCCAAATTGGTGGAGATGGCCACATCGGGCGAGGTGGTGATCACGCGTGCGGCCACCTCGGGGAGGTGACTTAGGGCGACGAGGATATGACCGAAGGCGCCCTGGGTGGCGGCGCGTTCGGGGAAGCTGATGTCTAAGGTCTCCGGCACTTGGAGTGGCGGCACGGACACCACGGCGTGGGGGCGTGGCGTACTGGCGCGTTGCCGCTGCGTCTCCGCCATCCACTGCGCCAGAGGGGCGTCGGCGTCATACCCGTCCCACTCATGGCCTGCGGCAATCCCCAGACGGGTTTGTAGATCAGTGATATGTGCCTGGGTGAGCTGGGCGGCGTGATTCTCCAAATGGCCGGCAATGGGCAGACCCCAGCCTTTGATCGTGTAGGCCAGGATGGCCACGGGGCGGTCGGGACTTTTGGCAGCCACGGTAAACGCCTGCAGAATCTCCGCCATGTCGTGCCCGCCGAGGTTCATCAGCAGGGCTTTGAGTGTCGTGTCGTCTACCGCGCTCAGCACCTGGGCCATGTCGGCACCTACCGTTGGGCCCCACTCGACCATGGCCCGACGGATTTCGGCCCCATCGGCGTTGAGCAGGCTCTGGTACTCGGCGTTGGTGCACGTATCAATCCACTGGCGCAGAAAGTGCCCCGTCGGCCGCTCAAAAAACGCGCGTTGCTGACTCCCGTATTTGAGCCAGATGACCTCCCAACCTTTGGCCTCAAACATGCGGGCAATCTGGGTGACCTGGCCTTCTGGGGCAATGTGGTCCAGACTCTGGCGGTTAATATCGACGAGCCACCAGAGATTGCCCAGACCATAGGCACTCGCTTCGCCAAGGGCTTCCGGGACGTTGCCTTCATCGAGTTCGGCATCGCCCACCACGGCAATGTAGCGACTGGGAGCCTTTGTGCCAAAGTGATCGCGCAGATAGCGCTGCGTCAAGGCCCCAAAGATGGTGGCCGCCGCGCCTAAGCCGACCGATCCGGTGGAAATGGTCACGCCAGCCGGGTCTTTGGTGCGGCTGGGATACGCCTGCAGGCCACCAAAATCGCGCAGGGTCGTCAGCATGTGCTGTGGCAAGTGGCCGAGCAGATACTGGATGGCGTGCAACACCGGGGCGGCATGGGGTTTGACCGCCACGTGATCGTGGGGTTGAAGTACGGCAAAATACAGGGCCGTCATCAGACTGACCACCGAGGCACAACTGGCCTGGTGGCCTCCGACTTTCATCCCATCGGGATTGGGGCGGATCTTGTTGGCATGATGAATCATGTAGGTCGAGAGCCAGAGCACGCGCTGCGCCAGGGTATCCAGGTTGGCAATGGTGTCTGGATCGCGGGCGGGCGTCCATGGGGCGAGGTCTAGCGCAGCGTCCATCGCAAATCCTCATTGGGGACTGCCGACGGCCAGGCGTCGGCACATCACCTTAGCAATCATCGGCCAGCATGCGTTCGACCTCAGCACGCAGGGTGTCCAGATAATGACTGTAGGAGTGGTGTTGGTACGCGAGCAGGTGCTGCGACTCGGTGCTGTCATACCAATCAACCCACCCAGGTTCGTCCACACCACGAAAGACCGCGAGATCGAGCGGCACACCGATCAGCTCATAATGATCCGCGACATACTGGCGTCCGTGGGTTTGCCAGGTTGGTCCGCCCGCGATATTGAGCGTTTTGCCGCGTGCCGCTGGCGTCACCAGGGCTTGATAGAGCGCAGTGACGACATCCTCACGGTGCACCATTTCCAGACGTTGCTCCGCCATAAAGGGCCACACCGGCGGCGGCTCTTGCAAGACCGGCACGGCAATCCCCGCGATGCGTAACACCACGGTCGGCACCTGCGCCGTGCGGACGAGCTGCTCACTGGCAATTTTACTCTCGGCGTAGATATCCAATGCCGTCTGCGCATGGCTGACGCGCACGGGCGGCACCTCGGCGGTGGTATCCCCGTAGGTGCTCACGGAGGAACTAAACACCAGCACCGCCTCGCGGGCCTGGGTTTCCATGGCCCGGATCATGTTTGTCGTGCCGTCTACGTTAATGGACCACGTCCGCTCGCGGCTGCGCTCACTGGCCGGTGGCAAAATCGCCGCCAGATGCATGACGGCGCTTACCCCTTGCACGGCCTGGCTCACGCTGTCAAGCTGGGTGATGTCTCCACGGACGACCTCAATACCCGGTTCGCCTTCGAGGCCAGTGAAATCGCAGATCGGCAGGTCAAAGATGCGCACGGCATGACCATCCGCCCGGCAGCGCGCTACCAGGCTGCGGCCCACACTCCCGGCGCCACCTGTGATGAGGATCGGGCCGCTCATGTAATGGTCGTCCCGTCCATCTTGGCCTTGGTGACCAACGCTTTGGCGGCTTTGTCGAGCTTGTCGACGGCTGCCGGCAGACTGGCCCATTGCTGTGCCGCCACCAGTGTCGCCACCGTCGTGGCTTCCGTGCGGCAGGCTTTGGTGGGGGGCACGCTCATCATGGTTTTGATAAAGAATTTATCGCTGACCTCGTTGAGGGAGGTCAGAATCGTCGCCAACGCACTCTGGGCGTGCAGCGCTTCTGCTGCGCTGCCCGTCGCCACGGCACTACTTGCCTGCTGGCACGCCGTAATGGCGTCTTGCAGGTTTTCCAGACCTTTGGTGAATTCTGCCATGTTCTTCTCCCTCTTCCAGGGCGATACGCACGTTCCAGCCCGTCGAGACGACCCGCCGGTCGTCCCGCCTGTGGCTAGATGAGGTGTCGAGACACCAGACGTCTAATCGCCAGATTTGGCACCTTCGGCAGCCCCGGTCGCGCCGGTCACGCCGCCATTGTCGTCACTGCTATGCCAGGATTTGATGTACTCCGTATCAATCTCTTGCTCGCGCAGAAAACCCTGGCCATCGTGACGTTCGTACGGGAACGGCGTAAATTTAAGGAACTTGGCGCTAAAACGCTCGCCCGAGGGACGCTGATCGAGGGCAAACACGTGCCGCTTCATGGCCTGCGGTTCCGGCTCAATCAGGTTATAGTCACGATTGCCCAGGCCGTTCAGCGTGCCGGTGTTAATCTGTGTCTCTTCACTCAAGCCATGGACGGTGGCCGAAACCGTCTCGAACTTCCGTGTGCCTGGCTCAAGCAAATCAAAATCATCGACAATCGACCCCGGCATGCCGTGCGATTCCCGCACCTTGTCCAGACACGCCATGTCAATCGCCACCGGGTCTTTACTGGCAAACACGCCGAGGTTCGGCACGATGGGCATATCCGCGAAACCCACACAGTCACAGCGCGGCGAAATGTCGATGGCCATGTTAATAAAGCCACATTTCTCTTTGCCGACCGCCAGCACCGCGCCTAACGCACCGTCAGCAATGGCCGCATCCGTGGCCGCAAAGTTTTCTTCCGGGAATTCAAACAGGCCACGTGGCGCCATCACCCCAATACACCCCAGGCAACTGGTGCATTTGGGGCGATCCCAGGCAATGCTGGTGTCATCGACCTTGAACAGGCCATAGGGGCAGCAATCTTCGAGGATCTTCCAATCCTCCATGTTGGCTTTGCCCTTAAAATTCTCCGGGTGCCAGATGGCGGCATTGGCCACACTGTACTTGGGATGACCACCGAGATGCACATTATGCTTGCCGCGTTTGGACTGACAGCCAATGCCCAAATTTTTGATGGCGCCGCCAATGACGCCCATGGGATGGCCCTTAAAATGGCTCAAACAGATGAGCACATCCGCCGCCGCAATGGCCTGCGCAATGTAGGCTTCTTTGAGTAAGTAGCCCGTCGGCACATCGACGCGGTAATCGCCGGTACCAATAAAGCCGTCGGCACAGATAAACGGGCAGCCCAGCACCGCCGAACTAAAACCGTTGCGCTCTGCCGTCATCTTCAGGTCAAGCTCGGTGGCGCGCGAGGCATACGGTTGGTAGGTCAACGTCGTGGTATCGCAGACAAACGGGCGGCCGCCAAGTTCCTTAATACGATCCGCCAGGGCCCGCGGATAGACCGGGCGCAGATACGCCGTATTGTTCCACTCGCCACAATGGATCTTAATCGCCACGAGATCACCGGGCTTAATGAGCTGGTCAATGCCCGCCGCCTCAAAGACGGTCAACATCTTGGCGACCAAGCCCGTCTGGGGCGATTCACTACGGGCATTCATGAAGTAGACATCTGAAGCGGCCATGATGGGCTCCTCTGACGCAAGGCTTTGAGGTTGCCGGCGATGCTGGACTCGATGTCAGTGTAAGGCGCGCGCCGCCACGTCTGGAGGCCACAGACTTCGAGCGTTCTCTGCGCTGGACTATAGAGAAAACCGCGTCTGAAGTCAAAGGGAAGGCGCCACGACGCCAGATTGACGTTGCGCGCCTACCAGTGTACGCTGCCTTCTTCGGAGAGCGCACGCCTCACGTGAGGCACAGCAAGGAGAGCAGACCATGGGCATGACGCGACCAGCACCGCTGTTTGACTGGTTTATTCCCATTGATGGCGACGGCGTCCATCTCGGCACCATGACGGCAGAACGGCCGCCAACGTTCGACTATTTGCGGGCCGTGGTCCACACCGCTGAGCGACTGGGCTATCATGCCCTGTTGATCCCCACGCGCTTTGTCAATGGGCTCTTCGATGAAGGCGCCCCGCTGGCGGAAACGTGGACGATGGCCACGGCGCTAGCGGCAGTGACCACGCGCATTCGTCTGCTCATTGCCGTGCGACCGGGTTTTATCGCGGCGGGGTTACTGGCCAAAATGATTGCCACCCTGGATGAAATTAGTGGTGGGCGGGTGGATATCAATATCGTCCCTGGGGGGATTGGCGGCGATTTTGAGCGTCTCGGGGTGGCGATTGATCATGCCGGGCGCTATGCCCAGGCCGAAGAGCTCATGCGCGTCTGTCGCACCCTCTGGACGGGTGAGCTGGTCAGTTTTGACGGCACCTACGTCACCTTGCAAGGCGCCCGTTGTGTGCCGGTGCCGACGGGCAATCCGCAGTTCTACCAAGGCGGCGCGTCTCCGCGTGCGGAGTCGCTGGCGGCACGGCACGCCGAAGTGTATCTCATGTGGATTGAGCCCCTGGAAGAAGTCGCGGCCCGCATCGCGCGTGTGGCCGCCCAAGCCCAGGCGTGTGGACGTCACGTGACGTTTGGGCTCCGGACGCACCTGGTGGTGCGCGACGATGAGGCGGCAGCCTGGGCGGCGGCGGACGAGCTCATTGCCCATGCGGATCCCCAGGTGGTGCAGCAGCGCCAAGCCGTGGTCGTGGGCACGACGCTGGTCGGACCGCAGGCGCAAGCCAGGCGCGTAGCGCAGCATCGGGTCGGTCCGCACCTGTGGAATGGGCTCTCGACCGTGCGGGTCAATTGCGGCACGGCCATTGTCGGCACCCCCCAACAGGTGGTGGAGGAACTGATGGGCTATTGGCGGCTGGGCATCGATGAGTTCATTCTCTCGGGCTTCCCACACATTGAGGCTTGTGAGCAGGTCAGTGCAGAGGTGCTCCCCCGTCTCCGCGCCGCAATTGCGGCGGAGCAAGGTGCTGCGGTCCCCTAGGACCTGCGAGTCGGAGCCGTGCTAAAGAATTAATGCCGTTTCGCGAGGTGTATGGTACCATCCCTGCCACTCGCACACCGCGACCTCCTCAGTTCTCGACAGGCAGAAGTCCTCTGGCCTGGTTTTCCGGTTTTATTATAAGCATGTCACTGCCAGTGCGGCAGTTGGACGGAGAGGTGTAATGCCAGCACAAGGACGTGTGCCCAAGCTGTGGTCTATCGCTGACTCCCTGGAAACCTACGGCATCCGCGACTGGGGGAATCGGTATTTTCATGTCAATGACGCGGGGCATGTCCTCGTGACTCCACCGGGGATGGAAGGTCACACCATTGACTTGAAAGAGCTGGTGGATGAAGTGCGCCAGCGCGGGGTGGGGTTGCCGATGTTGCTGCGATTCTCGGATATTTTGCGCAGTCGCATTGAGGAACTCAACCAGGCGTTCATCCAGGCCATCGCCGAGTATGGCTATCAAGGGGTCTACCGCGGAGTCTATCCCATCAAGGTCAATCAGGAGTATCGGGTCGTCGAAGAAGTGGTGCGTTTTGGGCGCCCCTATCATCACGGCTTGGAAGCCGGTTCGAAGCCTGAATTACTGGCAGTGCTGGCCATGCTCGAAGACGAAGAGGCGTTGATCATCTGCAATGGCTATAAAGATGAGGAATACGTCGAGACGGCGTTGCTGGGGAGCAAAATTGGCCGCACGATCATTATGGTGGTGGAAAAGCCCAGTGAGCTGCAGCTGATCGCCCGCATTGCCCAACGCACTGGAGTACGCCCGTGTATTGGTATGCGTGCCAAACTGGCCACACGTGGCAGTGGCCGCTGGGAGGCCTCGGGTGGCGATCACTCGAAATTCGGCCTGTCGGCGCGTGAACTGGTCGAGGCCGTCGAGTTTCTGCGTGAGCATGCGCTGCTGGAGTCCTTTGAGTTGCTGCACTTTCATCTGGGCAGTCAGATTTCCAATATCCGCAACATCAAAGAAGGCTTGCGCGAAGCCGGGCGGTTTTATCGCGAGTTGGTGCAACTCGGGGCGCCGCTGCACTATCTCGATGTCGGCGGTGGTCTGGGCGTGGATTACGATGGCTCGCAGACCAATTTTCCCTCGTCGATCAATTATACGCTGCAAGAATACGCCAACGATGTGGTGTACGCCGTGATGGAGATGTGCGAGGAAGCCGGTATCCATCCTCCGACGTTGGTCAGTGAGTCCGGGCGGGCCACGGTGGCGCATCACTGCGTCCTGATTGTCGATGTGCTGGGGGTGAGCGAATTCCGCGCTGGCACGGCGCTGGGGGAGCCGCCGGAGGACGCGCAGGCGGTGGTGTGGAACCTCTACGACTCCTACCGGGAGTTGACCCGCAAAAACCTGCTGGAAGCCTATCACGACGCCATGCAGTACAAGGACGAAAGTCTGACACTGTTTGCTTTAGGCCATCTGAGCTTGCAAGCGCGGGTCATGGCGGAAGACTATTTCTGGGCCATTTGTCAGAAAATCTTGCGTTACACGCGCGAAATGGACGAAGTCCCGGAGGAATTTGAAGGGCTCGAACGCCTCCTGGCCGATACCTATTTTTGTAATTTTTCCCTCTTCCAGTCGATTCCCGATTCCTGGGCCGTCAATCAGCTCTTTCCCATTATGCCCATTCACCGCTTAGAGGAAGAACCGACGCGTCGGGCTGTCCTGGCGGATATTACCTGCGACTCCGACGGCAAGATTGATGAATTTATCGACCGGCGCGAAGTCAAACACGTGCTGTCGCTGCATACTCCCAATGGGGTAGCGTACTACCTCGGCTTTTTCCTGGTAGGGGCGTATCAGGAGATTCTCGGGGATCTGCATAACTTGTTTGGCGATACGCACACGGTGCACGTCTCCATCGCCCCGAATGGCGAGTATGACATTGACGCCGTGGTGTCGGGCGATACCGTGACGGATGTGCTGGAGTACGTCAGCTACTCGCGTGAGGATCTCGTGGCGCGTCTGCGCCGGTCCATCGAAAACGCCCTGCGTGCCAAGCGCATCAATCTGGAAGAATCCCGCCAGTTGTTGAAGATCTACGAGACCGGGCTGGCCAGTTATACCTATCTAGAAGCTGAATAGCCACGACGGCCCACATCCCAGTGTCACGCACGGTTGGTTGCCCCGGGAAAGGGAAGCCTGATGCCATCTCAAGACGACGCCATTGAGCAGGTCAAACGTGCCAACGAGCGTTTTTATCGCGCCTTCGAGAGTTTAGAGAGTAGCCGCATGGCCGCCATGTGGGTCCAGGCTGAGCGCGCCAAGTGTGTGCATCCAGGTTGGAGTCTGCTGAGTGGCTGGGAGGCCATTCTCCAGAGTTGGGAGTCCATTTTTGCGCATACCGAGCACATGCGCTTTGTGATCACCGATGTGGCCGTGCATCTCTACGGGCAAGTCGCCTGGGTGACGTGCATGGAGAACCTCAGCGATGCGCCCGACACGTTACAGATGGCGCATATCCTCGCCACGAATGTCTATGAGCAGGTGGGCGAGGAGTGGCGCATCGTGCACCACCATGCCTCGCCTGTGCTGCGGCCAGCGCCCACCACGGGCGAGGGCGATATGGAATTTCTGAACTAGCGTGTGGGAAGGTATGCAGACCAGTGACCTGGAAACCGCGTTAGCGCTGGCCATCTCGTATGTGGTAGCGCGCCAGCGTACAGCCCATGAGGTGCGCCAAAAGTTAGTGCGCAGCGGGGTCTCCGACACGGTCACCAGCGCGGTCCTCGCACAGCTGCACGAGCGGGGCCTCCTCGACGATGCGGCCTATACCAAGGCGTATCTGGCCTCGCGCCTGGCACATCGTGGCTATGGCCCGCAACGCCTCAGCCGTGAGTTATCCCAGCGTGGTGTCGGGCGCGCCCTGATTGAGGACGCCGTCCAGCATACCCTCGACGCCGAGGATGTGCTGGCCGCGGCGCGGGCGCAGGCCGTGAAACGCTGGGCCCGCCTCGCGCGGGACACCGAGCCTGCCAAACGCCGACAAAAGTTATCGAAGACGCCGTAAAACTCCGCCGTTCAGGGCGGAGATAGAAGGCGTTTGCCCATTCCCATGGGCAATGCCCAGTCTTGGCGCAAGCCAACATACAAGCGGGCGCTCATGGAATTCTACCGTATAGAATGGTAGAATAGCGGTATGGAAAAGAAACTATCAACCAGCATGACACGCACTCGTGAAGCCCAACGCTTGCTGTTGGCGCTTGCCGAGAAGTCTGGCATCGGCATGTCCGCCAATCTCGAAACCATCATCCGCGAACAAGCCACACGCGAAGGCGTGCAATAGCCATGTGGAAGACGTTCAAGTACAAACTGTGTCGGAGCAAGCGCAGTAGGAAGCTGCATCGCCAGATCAACGTAGGCGGCGCGATTCACAATCACTGTATTGCGTTGCATTGACGCTACTACCGTTTGTACAAGAAGTCGGTGTCGTGCTTCACGCTGAACACTCACCTGGCTAAGCTGAAGAAGTTGTCGAAGTATGCGTGGTGGAAGCAGCTGGGCTCGCAAGCCATCCAAGGGATTGCCGCACGCATCGACAAGGGCTACAAGGCGTTCTTTGCGCATGTGAAAGCGCGTAAAGCTGGGAAGATATCTCGCCGCGTTAGCCCACCAACTTTTCGCAAAGTACGCAACGCCAAGTCGTTCACCCTGTCGCAAGCCGGATGGAAGCTGCTGGGCGACAACCGGTTAAAGATCGGCTCGACGGTCTACAAGTTTGCGAAGTCCAGAGAGACGGAGGGCACCATTAAAACGGTGACCATTCAGCGCGATCCTCTGGACGACTTGTACGTGTATTTCTCCTGTCTTATTGAGCCACAGCCTATCGTCCGAGTCATGACAGGTAAAAGCGCAGGCTTTGACTTTGGGCTGACCACCTACCTCACCGGCAGTGACGGGACGGAGTTTCAGGCGCCACAACCCTTCAGGCAACGTCTCAAGGACGTTGCGCAGGCGAACCACAAATTGTCCTCCAAGCGGAAAGGGTCCTGCAACCGCCGACAAGCGCGGTTGCACCTAGACCGCATGCATAAGCGCGTGGCCAACCAACGGCAAGCCTTCCATTGGGAGCTCGCACATACGTTGTGTGCTCAGTATGACTTCCTTGCCTTTGAAACCCTCAATCTGCAAGGGATGAAAGCCCTGTGGGGTCGTAAAGTGTCGGACCTGGGCTTTGCGACGTTTGTGCAGACGCTGCACGACGTTGCCAAGAAGACGGGCACGCTGATTCAGCAGATTGGCACGTGGTTCTCGTCTACCAAACTCTGCTCGGCCTGTGGATGCATCAACCAGCACATCACCTTGCGAGACCGCGTGTGGACGTGCGGAGACTGTGGGACGACGCATCAACGCGACGTCAACGCCGCGGTCAATATTTTCCGAGAAGGGGCATCTTCTCCTGGGGGAATCCATGTGAGCCAAGCCTCGGCTTGCCGTGGGTGTTGATCCCAGAATCCTCGCCATTCATGGCGGGGAGTATGTCAAATGACTTCCTCCGCCGTCGGGGCTTTGCCTCCGCCATCGTGCAGCAGCTCGTCACCGAACTGACGTAGCACGGCCTGCATGTCGCACGCGGGCACCGCATCAAAGACGGTGCTATAATGGCACGCTAGTGCTGCCACACGGGCGACACCGACCAACCCAGGACGAGGAGCGGGTGATGTTTATTGGGTATTTCACGGAACGACCGTACCAAGATCCGCAGTCTGGCTACTTTGGCGCGACTGGGAAACCCATCACAGATCTAGGTCTCAGTAATGACATTTACAACCCGGATCTCGGAGCAGACCTCTATAATCGCTACCTCGATGAGAAAGTCTACGCCGAAGAAATGGGTTTCGACGGCTTGGTTCTTAACGAGCATCACAGCACACCATTTTGTATGGGTGGCGCCATGAACGTCGAGGCCTCCATCCTGGCCCGCCTGACCACCCGCGCCAAAATCGTGCTCCTGGGCAACATCCTGCCCCTGTGGGATGACCCCCTGTGGCTGGTCGAACAACTCGCCATGATTGACTTGATCTCGCGTGGTCGTCTGGTCTCCGGCTGGGTGCGCGGTACAGGACGCGAGAGCGTGGCGCATAACATCCCGCCGCACCACAACTGGGAGCGTTTTCAAGAAGCCCACGAGTTCGTTGTCAAAGCCTGGACGTCCCCAGGCCCGTTCCGCTGGGAAGGCAAGCATTACCACTTTCGCCACGTCAACCCCTGGGTCCGCCCTTACCAGCGGCCCCATCCGCAGATCTGGTTGCCCGGTGTGGTCAGCCGTGATTCGCTGCTCTGGGCGGCGCGTAAGCGTATCCCCTACATCATGCTGGCGACAGAGATGGAACCCACCCGTCAGGCGTTTCAGATTTATCGTGACACCGCGACGGAAGAAGGCTACCAGGCCGGACCGCAAAACATTGGCTACTTGTGGAAGGTGCACGTGGACGAGACGGAAGAGCTGGCCGAGCGCACCGGGCGCAAATACGTCCAGGGGCCGAGTAATCCGTTTCTGGCCGGGAACGAAGGCACCAACAATGCCGCGCTCATGGGACTCCCGGGCCTGACCTCGCGGCGGCGTGTGTTGCCGACCCAGGCGGTGGCCACCACGGCCCGCGGCGGCACCAATGTCTTAGGGCGTCCGTATGAACAGCAGATCGAGGATTACACGATTATCTGTGGCACCCCAAAGACCGTCATTCCCAAAATCCGCCACGTCCTGGAATACATCCGGCCTGGCAGCATTTTCTTCTGGGACGGCGACGGGGCCATGACGCACGACGACGCGATGCGGAGTCTGCGCTTGATGGGCCAGGAGGTCATCCCGGCCGTGCGCGAAATGGCCAAGGAGCTGGAACTGCCCGGCCCCTTTGAAGTCGATTCGGCCACGGGCAAGCCGTATGAGGCGCAACCTGCAGCGCGGGCGCAGGAGTCGGCGCATGCCGCCAGCGTCTAACGCTGACCGCACGGCGGATGTCGTCGTGATTGGCGGTGGCCCCGGGGGCAGCACCACCGCCACGATGCTGGCCCGCAAGGGCTGGCAGGTGGTGCTGCTGGAACGTGAGCATTTTCCACGGGATCACATTGGCGAATCCCTCCTACCCGCCAGCATTCCGGTATTGGAAGAGCTCGGGGTGTTACCGGCCGTGCAGGAGGCCGGGTTTTTACGCAAATGGGGCGCTACCATGGTCTGGGGCACTGACCCCACGCCATGGAGCTGGCATTTCCGCGAAACGAACCAGCAGTATCCGCATTCCTATCAAGTATGGCGTCCACTGTTCGATCAGATTCTCCTCCAGAATAGCCGCACGCATGGCGTCGACGTCCGCGAGGGCCATCAAGTCGTCGAGGTACTCTTTGAGGCGCAGCGCGCCTGCGGGGTACGCTACAGCGCCAACGGCATGATGGGCACGGTCCGCGCCCGTTTTGTGGTCGATGCCAGCGGTCAGGGTGCCTTGCTGGGCCACCGCCTCCAGTTACGCCGCTGGGATGACTTTTTCCAGAATCTCGCCGTATACGCCTATTTTACCGGCGCGCAGCGTTTGCCGGCACCGGACGACACCAACATCTTTATCGAATCGTATCCACACGGCTGGTTCTGGCACATTCCCCTGCACACGGGCTGGACCAGCACTGGCGCCGTAGTCGATAGCCAGATCGGCCAGGAGGGCATTCGGCGTGCTGGCCCGCTCGGCTTTTTGATGGAGCAAGTCGCGCAGGCGCCGCGCACCGCGGCGATGCTGCGTCAGGCTACGCTAGCCTCCGGGCCGTCGGTGATCCGTGACTGGTCCTACATCTCGGATGAAGTCGTCGGGGAGGGCTATATCCTCGTCGGCGATGCCGCCTGCTTCGTCGATCCGCTATTTTCCTCCGGCGTGCACCTGGCGCTCATGGCCGGAGTACTCGGGGCGGCGTATATCACCAGCGTGCTCAAAGACCCCAGCATGCAAGCCGCCGCTGGGCGCGTCTATAAGGAAATGTATTACAAGGAGTATGAGCATTTTCGGGCCATGGCGCAGTTGTTTTACTCCAGCAATCGCACCGTGGAATCGTACTTTTGGGAAGCGCGTCGTCTGCTCGGTGTGGAGGAGCAGTTGTCGCCACGCCACGCTTTTATCCGCGCCGTAGCTGGACAGCCGCCACGCGGCTATGAACGCGTGGTCCTGGACCATGGCCACGCCCCGGAGCCTTTTGTGGACAGCGTGCGTGAGGTGGAAACGGAGCGGGCGACCCGGCGGGCGCAGTTTCTCACGCTGGCCCGCGCCCATCCTGATCTGACACAGACACCGCTCTACCACGCCTGTCCGCGTCTGGCAGCAGGCGTCGCGGTGCAGCGCCAGCCGGTGATTGCCGCGGGTGAATTTGTCTGGGGTGATGTGCTGACGACCAGCGGCTACCCGGAAGGCGTGCCGTGCAGTCCCCTGGTGGCGCAGATGGTGGCGCGCATTGATGGGCAGACGCCCGTGGCTGCCCTGTTAGCCACGATGGTGCAGCCTTACGCCGAGGCACAACGGGCGCAGATCGTCACGCATGTGCTCACGGCCCTGCAGATTCTGTATGTCGATGGGACGATTGCTGCGCTGACAGGGGTGTAGCTGCGACGGCGGCCGGGCGGGCGGTGGCAAAGGCCGTTTGCATTGCCTAGACTCCGCATACGGAGAGTCGCTCGCTGAGCGACTTGAGTGTCCCCGTGCGCTTATCTACAACGCCAATGGCTTCAACGAGGCGGTCATAGCGTTTCTCTTCAGTGGCGTTTGCCTCATCGATAGAGGGCAGCATCTTGGTGAGCAAGGTGCTCAACGCTTTTGTATGCGTACCATCGATCTTCGTCGCGTCGGTCCAGCTCTGGATGAGCTGCACGGCGGCAACGAGGGCAACCCGTTGAGTCCATTGAGATATCCGTAGTTATGGAACATCTCTAGTGCGCAACCGCTCACAAACGGTCGTATCCCCTGCCTGACCCTGTGCCGTGACATGGTGCAGCCATGTCCTCCGAGCCCTTGCCGTTGTGCCGACTCTGGCACAACACATGGATCAGCCTTGGGTCAGCGCTTCACTGCAAGCCATGCGGCCATAATCCTCCAGGCGTACACGCTCCACTGCGGGCGTTTATCCAAGACGCCGTAAAACTCCGCCGTTCAGGGCGGAGATAGAAGGCGTTTGTCCATTCCCATGGGCAATTCCGAGTGTTGGCGCAGCCAACATACAAGCGTGCGCTCGTTGTATAGTGCCGCATAAATATAGTATACTTGCGGTACGGAAAAGCCACAAGCCACAAGCCTGCGACTGAGTCTTAAAGCCAAGAGCTTGTTACGAGCGCTGGCGCAAAAGTCTGGCCTCAGCATGACAGCGAAACTCGAAGTGATGATCCGCGAGCACGCCAAACGAGAAGGCGTCAAATAGCGATGCGCACAACCTTCAAGTACAAGCTCTATCGCTCGAAGCACAGCAAACGGTTGCACCGTCAGATTGCCATTAGCGGTGTCATTCACAATAAATGTATTGCGCTGCATAAGCGGTACTATCGTTTGTATAAGAAACATCTGTCGCCTGTTCGCTTGAAAGCCCACATTGCAAAGCTCAAGAAGCTCCCCAAGTCCCGTTGGTGGGTTGGTCTTGGTTCGCAAGCTATCCAGGACATTGTTGAACGCATCGACAAAGGCTATCAACGCTTCTTTCAGTAGGCGAAAGACCGCAAGGCCGGGAAGACCGTCAGGCGTGTTGGCCCACCGACCTTTCGCAAGGTGCGCAACGCCAAATCGTTCACGCTCAAGCAGGCCGGATGGAAATTGCTGGACGGCAACCGGCTGAAGATTGGTGCCACGGTCTACAAGTTCGCCAAGTCTCGGGAGATTGACGGCACCGTCAAAACGGTGACGATCAAACGTGATCCACTGGGCGACCTGTACGTCTATTTCTCCTGCCTCATTGCAGGGCAGCCCATTGTCAGACGCATGACAGGTCAAAGCGCAGGGTTTGACTTTGGGTTGACGACCTACCTCACTGGCAGCGACGGGACGGAGCTTCAGGCCCCACAACCCTTGAAGCACAGCTTGAAGGCGCTTGCCAAAGCAAACCTCAGGCTGTCCACGAAGCAGAAAGGTTCCTGTAACCGCCGACAAGCACGGCGGCATATGGACCGGATCCATAAGCGGGTAGCCAACCAACGACAAGCCTTCCATTGGGAGCTGGCGCGTGACCTCTGCACAACCTATGATACGCTTGCCCTGGAAACCCTGAACTTACAGGGTATGAAAGCCTTGTGGGGCCGTAAAGTGTCCGACCTGGGATTTGCCAGCTTTGTCGATACTCTGCACCATGTTGCCAACAAAACTGGGACAATTGTGCAGCATATCAGCCGGTGGTTCCCTTCCACGAAACTGTGCTCTACTTGTGGCTGCCTCAACCAGGCTATCACGCTCAGAGACCGGGCGTGGACGTGCCCAGACTGTGGAACCACGCACCGGCGAGACCACAACGCGGCCATCAATATTTTCCGAGAAGGGGCATCTTCTCATGGGGGAAATCCTGTCAGCCTGGCTCCGGCCAGCGTGGATTGTCGATCCTAGAATCCCCGTCATTCATGGCGGGGAGTATGTCAAGTATACTCTGGCGTCTACAAGCAGCTCAACTTGGAAGAGAAGGAGCCTTGATGCCGCGCTCAGCCCCCAAAGGGATTGCCCCACTGCATCCCCGCATCTTATATCCCAGGGACATGCCGCAGGAGCAGGATATGCTGCCCAGCCCTGAGACTGACCTGCAGGCCCAGCCCAGCAAAAGCCAGCGCAAGCGCGACGCCCACGCCTTGCAGGCCCTGGGGGATCAACTGGTAGCCCTGCCGCCAGCCCATCTGGCCCGGCTCGATCTGCCGGACGACCTGCGCGAGGCGGTGCGCGCCACGCGGGGCATAGGCGCGCGTGGCGCGCGGTCGCGCCAGCTACAGTATATTGGCCGACTTATGCGTGACGTGGATGACGCCGTGCTCCAGGCGGTGCGTCAGGCTCTGGAGGCGTGGCGCTGACTGTGGCGCTACGCCTCGATTCCCACGGTACTCGGCTAGGCGCACAGCCGCCCGCTCCCTGCCCGCGTCGCGTGCACGGCACCGCACGGGGTCGGACGGACAGGTACGCCCCACCTGGCATGTTGCTGGTCTGGGCCGCCAATCTGGAGACGGGTGGTCCCTGTAGGCTCCACACCGCTATCTCTCCGGCAGGAGTCGCTGGCGTGTCTCGGCTGCCGCCATGATGTCCTCCCAGTCCCACCATTGCGGGATGGTCTCCACCTCGGCCCACAGCGTGGCCTGATCGGCAAAGTGCGGACTGCCCGGATGCCCAGAGGCGCCGAGGGGCACAATCCAGCGCGAGCGGCGCCAGTCGGCCGGATCGTGGATATAGCGGTTCACCGACAGCATCGTGACCACGAAACGCTCCGGCCCCACTGCCGCCCCTTGCCGCGGCGTATCGCCATCGCCCCCCACCGGCAGTGACGGTGGATCCAGGAGTGGCGCCAGCGCGGGGAACACCCGTGACAGCGGATGCCGGGGGCGTGTGCGATGCAGCGCGCCCCAAGTCCACGCCGCCGTATCCTCGCCTAGGCGCTGCCGCAACTCCGCTACGGCGCGGCGCAGGGCCGAGGCGATGAGGCTGGGCCACGTCTGCCCTGGTGGTAACGGCGTCACATCACCCACCGCCATGGCGCGCACGGCCTGGGCATAGAGCTGCCCAGCATGCGTAGACGGACCCCGCCCAGTGCCCGAGGCCCCCAGAGCGTCGGCAGTAAAGCGCCCCAGCGCCTGCTGCAACACGTCGCCAAACCAGTAGACCTTGGCGGTGCTATAGATCGTTGCTGCCACCGAGGTGCGGTCCATGCTGCCATCCCAGGCCAGCAGTAGGTCACGCGCCGCATCAATCTGCGGGTCCGTGGGCTGCACCTGCGCCAGCACCTTCAGGAACACCTGCGCCGGGATGGACACACACTCAGCATGGATCGCCGCCATATCCGCTACCGTGGCCTTATGACCCTGCAACACCTGCACGCGAGCTGTCACACGCTCGGCGCGGTACTCAGCCAGAAAGTGGGTATTGATGTAGTACGGATATTCGGCGCTGGTGACGCGCTGATTACAGGTCACCACATAGCCCGCCGCGGGATGGCGCGTCTGCGGCATGTCGGCAAAGGGAATCTCCCCCGTCCACTCGTGCGTGCCACTCCACCCCGGCACCGGCACCCAGCCATTGGCCAGCGGCCGCAGCGGCAGACGCCCACGGTAACGATAGCCGTAGGCCCCATGCACATCGGCGTAGACCACATTATTGACTGGCTCGGTCCAGGCCCGCATGGCCTCTTCCAGCGCATCGGCGGAGCGCGCCGTGAGCAACTGATACACGCTATCGAGCCACGGCGTCCCGCTGTTCGTCCCCGTGTGGTGCAACGCCAGCCCGGTGCCGTTCTGTGGCTTACCGGCAATGATCGGCCCGTGCCGCGTTGCCACCACGTCCAACTCCACCGGCGCCGCGCCGCGCACCAGCAGCTTTTCGTGCGTCACCTCGGCGGGCAGCCATGCATCCTTATAGTTATACATTAAACGCCCAGCCTCGTTGTGAAAACGCTCGATAAACAGGTCTTGATGATCGCCATAGCCATGCGTCATGCCCCAGGCCACGTACGCCGTATGGCTGAAGTGCGGCGCCCCAGGCACGCCGGGCACCGCATAGCCGCTGACCCGGAACGTCGGGCAGGCCATATGGATTTGGTAGTACACATTCGGTGTATCAAGCGCCCGATGCGAATCCCCCGCCACCAGCGGCAACCCGGAGGCCGTGCGTGCCCCGCCCAGCACCCAGGCATTGCTGCCGCCGTCGGTTTCGCGCAACCAATTGAGCTGCGCCGCCACCGCTGCCAGTTCGTCCAGGCAATCGAGGTCTGGCCCGTCATACGTCTCGCCCGGCGGCAGCGTCAGCAGCGTCCCCTTTGGCGCCTCATGAAACAGCGCTGCGGCCTGCTCCGGCCCTAAGCCTACTGCCAAGCGTGCTCGCCACAGTTTGATCTCGTAGGTACCCATGAGCATGTGGCGGATTTTGTAGACGGCGAGACAGTGCCAGGCTTCCCAGGGCTCCAGGGTGGTGTCGAGCAGGGTGTATTCAATCGGCAGGGCCTGCGTCGTGGCCATGAAGGCGTTGACCCCGGCCGTGTACGCCTGCACCATGGCCAATGCCGCCGGACTGGTGACCGCCAGGTCGGCTTTGGCGGCGCGTTCCAGGCGCAAGGTACGCAGGAGGCGATCCTCGGCCACGCCGCCTGGCCCGACCCACTCGGCCCAGCGTCCGAGGGCGCGATGGCGATCGGCGTCCATCTGCCACAGGCGATCTTGTGCCGTGACCAAGCCCTGCGCGAAAAACAGGTCGTGTTCGTTCTCGGCCCGTAGGTGTGGTATGCCCCACTGGTCCCGGCAGATGTCCACCGGCTGTTGCAGCCCCGGCAGGTGTAACGTCGAAGTCACGTCAGGCAGCGCGGCCTGCAGGTCGGCGGGTGTGATACGGCTGGGCATAGAGCCTCCATGGTAAGGATGCGCGTGTGATACACAACGCGGGCATACTACACAACCGGCGGCGGCGTGTCACGGATCCTGTCGTATGCGGCGGCCTGCACGCGACCGCTTGCGGCTCCCCCATGGCGGTTACTCACCACGCACCTATACAGCTCAGAGAGGGAGTACGGATCACCGGGCGCGGGTACGATGCTAGGATGGGAGTAGCGTCACGGAGCCAAACCGGATGCGCCTTGACAAGTAGGTGGGCCCGGCAGATAACTGCGCCCAAGCTCTTGCAGAACCTTGTGACTGTGGTCAGAGAATGAAGGAGAACCCTATGCCAAGAGACCGAGCGTTGCGACGCTCTATTGGTATCCTGACTGCTGTTGTCCTGCACTGCACGGGCGTGGCAGCAGCGCCCGCACTGGAGGGTGCGGGACAGCGGGAAGAGATTGGCTTTGTAGCGCAGATGCAAGGCGCCTGGGTCGATACGCACAGCGGCCTGCCCCTGCGGGTGGGAGATCGCATCTATGTGGACAGCCAATTGCAGCGCGAGGCGCCAGCCAGCACGAAGGACCGCATGACCGTGACACTGTACGTGGAAAAGCCCGACGAACGGGACGTCGTCTTCCCTTGCACAGACGGCCTGATATGTCGGGCCCCGATCCCACTCCGCCCGGTGTGGCAGCAACGGCAACCGTCAGCGCCACAGCGCGGCTCTAGCCTCATCCTTATCCTCCAGGCCATTGCCAAAGTCTTGACGCCAGACAAGCCGAACTCAATCCTCACCCTGTCGCCCACGCAACGTGGAGGCGAACCCCACCGCTGGGTAGGGCTGGCGCGCCTGGAGGGCGAGACGCTGGATGTGGCGGACCTCCTGGAGCCGTACGGCGGGCACGCCCGGCTCCCGGAGCCGCTCAACAAAAGGGAGAACTTACAAGTGGAATTCTGTCCCGTGACGGATGCCGGTGTGGTGCAGTGTCCGCCGTCGCCAACCCCCTTACACGCCCTGCCCTGGGCCGACAGCGCGCCCCGGCAATTCCTCGTCGCAGGTATGCAGCCGGGCTTGTATCTCTTGCGAGTCTGCTCGACCGGCGGCGGCCACACGATACGCAGTAACGTGCGTGCCCTGGTGCTGGTGCTGCCCGCAGAGCGCTTTGCCATGGCCGCAGCGGAGTGGCAACGCATGCGCGAGGCTGTCAATGCTAACGCCACTGTCGACATCAACCGGGCTGATGAGTTACTGGTGGCGGGTCTGGTGTCGTTACGGCGGGTCTGGATACCTTGAGGAGCCTGTATGCGCCCACGACGGACCTCCCTCTAGCAGCACTGGCTGCGCCACCCGCATGCCCGGCCTTTGTTCCCGACCTGGTGGGCGCTGCCGAAGTTCCTGCTGGTCATCCTCGTGTTAGCCTGGGTGTCGCACTGGCTGAGCGAGCGCGGCGTGTTTCGCCTCACTGAGGCCCAGGTGCAAGCAGCGCTTGATGTCGCCCAGCATGCCAGGCCCGCCCCGTTGGTGCCGGAGATCGTGGTTGTGCCGATCACGGCGGACGATCTCCGCCAGCATTTCGGGGACCAGATCACTGCCGAGAACCTGTTTCCAGTGCTAACGACGCTGGACGCCTTGCACGCCCGTACCGTGGTGGTGGACCTGGACACTTCGGGGCCTGGCTTTCGCAACAAAGAGGTGCCGCCACTGTCCCACGCCAGGGTCGTCTGGGCGCACGGGGCCGAGGCCGTCTGGAACACGCCGCAGGGACGCTGGCAATACGCCTCGTATCCGGCCTTAGGCGGAGGCCGGGAGATGGCGTGGTCCGGCGTAGCGGTGCTGGAAGGCAGCGACGACGGCATTGTGGATCAATATCCGCGTTGTGTAGAGACCACGCAGGCGGTGCCGGTGCCCACTCTGCACTGGGCGGCGGTGGCAGCGTATCGTAGCGAGCTGGCCAGTACGCTCTGCGCTGCGGCTCATGGCGCCAGCCCGGTGTCTGGGCATGCTGACGTGACCCGCCTGAACCAGTTGCACAATCGCTACACGTTTAAGCAAATGCCGCTGGCGGTGCTGCAGCAGGCGCGTGGCACGGATGCGGTGGTGCGGGATCGTCTGGTGCTGCTCGGCGGCATGTTTTCACGGGCGGACCGGCACCGGACGCCCTTGGGCACAAAGTGGGGCTGGGAATTACAAGCCGCAGCTATGGCCGCGACTCTCGAAGAGTTGCAGCACGGGGATCATGCAGTACCGGCCTGGTGGCCGCTGCTGCTGATCGAGCTTGCGCTGGGCCTGGCGATTCATTGGATGCATCACAAGCTGCGGCGCTGGGTGGCGTTCTGGGGGACGTTGGGGGTGCTGAGTGTCGTGGTGTTGTATGCTGCGGTGCTGGCGGCGCAGTGGAGCGGGTTTCGCATGGCGCTGGTGCCGTTTCTCATCGGGATCTGGTTGCACCAGCTTGTGGAAAGCGGGGAGTGAGGGGAGGCGTTATGCGCTGGGTGGCAATGGTGGTGATATGGTGTGTGGGGGTCGCATCCGGGTGTGGAGTAGCGAGGGTGCAGTTGGGAAGGGAGGAACAGAACGGGGAGGTACATAAACAGATAAAGAAGCTATTTGAGGCCGGAAAATTTGAGGAAGCGTTGCTACATGTTGAACAACTGTTTGGGTCCGAGCATCCTGACACTGCCGCAGTGCTCAACTATATGGCCTATATATACCAAGAACGTAGGGCATATGAGCTGGCCGAGCTGCTCTACCGGCGGGCGCTGGCGATATACGAGAAGGGGCTGGGGACCGAGCATCCCGCTACCGCGACGGCGCTCAACAACCTGGCAGGCTTGTACTACGCGTGAGGGGCGCATAGGAAGGCCAAGGAATCCTCCCCGCTGCTGGGCGTAATTGGGCTTGGCGTAATTGGGCTTGGCGTAAGGCTGGGCGTAGGGCTGGGCGTAGGTGGGGGTATAGCAGACCACGGAATGTCCAAGAAAGATGATCGGGTCGAGCAGCTTCACCAGGCACAGGTGGAGTATGAGCAGGCTGAACAGCTCCACAAGAGAGCCCTGGCGATCCGCGAACAGGTGCTGAAGGGCGACCATCCCGACACTGCGAGGTCACTCAACAACCTGGCGTTGTTACGCTGGCACAGGGGGCAACTCCAAGCAGCGTCTAACCTGGCATGGCAGGAGGGAGCTGTCCGTGAGCGCCTAGTCCGTATCAATATTGCGTCGCAAGCCGAGGCGGCGATGCAGACCATTGCGCAATCCTTGCTGGTGTCAAGCGACTTTCCGCTGAGTGCGCACCTGAGTGTCCAGCACCAAGTCGGGAAGGAACGCGCCGCACAGGTGATCCTGAATCGCAAGAGCTTGCTTCAGGAGGCAGCAGGAAATCAGCATCAGGCTCTATTGGAGGCGACCCGGCCGGAGACTCGGGAGAAGCTGGAGGCATTGCGGACCAAGCGGGCTGAGTTAAGTGCCTTGATGTACAGGAGAGAGTCAGCCAGTCAGCAGGATCTGCGGCGCCTGGCAGGGGTGCGCCAGGAAGCGGAGCAGATCGAGACTGAGTTGGCGCGGGAATACCCAGCATTTCGTGAAGCAACGCAGGCGTCGTCGGTGGAGAAGATCCGTCAGACCTTACCGCCAGGCACCGTGCTGGTGGAGTTTTACCGTTACCGGCGTTACAGCCAGGGGGCGGACGCAAAACCGCAGGAGGCGCGCTATGTTGCCTATGTCATCGGAGTACCTGAAGATGGCCAGGCCGAGGATGTCGGAGACGCCGAGGCCATTGACACCCAGGTGGCCGACCTCCGTGAGGCGTTGCAGAGCAGCGGCAATGAGCCGGTCGTGCGCAAGCTGGGAGCACAGCTCTATCAAGTCCTGTTTACTCAATTCGCCCCGAAGTTGGCTAGTGCGCAGCGCCTGCTGATCTCACCCGATGGGGCCTTGAACCTGATGCCCTTTGAGGTGCTGGTGGATGAGCACAGTCAATACCTCGTACAGCGCTGGGAGGTCGGGTATGTGGCGGCAGCGCGGGACGTGCGGCAATGGCGGACCCAACGGCACAGTCAGGGGCAAATGGCGGCTTTTGTTCATCCCAACTATGACGCTACAACGCCGGGCAAGGCCCAGCCGCGCCAGAATACACCCGTGACGATGCGGGCGGACGCCGGGACTCGCAGGGCGAGCCCAGTGGGAAAATTTACGCCCTTACCAGGAGCGGCCAGCGAAGGACAGGTGGTCCAGGAACATTTCCCGCAGGCGGTGGTGCTCCGCGACGAGATGGCGACGGAACAAGCGTTGAAGGGGCTGCGCGGGCCGCGCCTTCTGCACCTGGCCACGCATGGGTTCGCGCTCCAGGACCGCGAGGCACAGGAGTTACCGCTGGCGCAGGTGATGCAGAGTGAGCGCGAACTGCAGCCGCTATGGGACAATCCGATGCTACGGGCCGGGGTGGCGCTGGCCGGGGCGAATGTGCCAGGGACAGGCGGCAGCGACGAAGACGGCATACTGACCGCCGTCGAAGCGGCGCGGCTGGACTTGCGCGGCACGCAACTGGTGGTGTTGTCAGCCTGCGAGACGGGTTTAGGCACCGTGCGCTACGGGGAAGGTGTGATGGGCTTGCGGCGGGCGTTTACGTTGGCCGGGGCGCGGGCACAATTGTTTTCCCTGGCCCCCGTGAGCGATGCGGGAACCGTGGAGTTAATCCAGGGCTACTATCAGCATCTGGCCGCTGGGCAGGGCCACACAGCCTCGTTGCACGCCGTGCAACTGGCGATGCTACACAGCGGCGTTGATCCTTATACCTGGGCCTCGTTCGTAGCCTACGGGTATCCGGGGCCGCTTGGAGAGTAAGACGTGGACTTGCGAATGATGGTGTTTGTTGCGACCTCTCAGCATCAACACAGCACACCGAACACCAGCGACGGCGTGACATGGGAGGCAAGGGGGCACCATGATGTTCAAAGTTATCCCGCGATCAACACGCATTCCCTCGTCAGGAAGCGACACGGCATATCTTGAACAGGATCGTTGGGACGATTGGGCCAAATACCAAACGATGTTCTACCTCGTGGTGTTTGATAGCGCGGGCACCCAGCATGAAGCTGGGCAGGTCAAGATCGGTCAGCGGGGTCTCTTGCCCGCCGGAGTGGTTGCTCCTGGTAAGCGAGCTCCTCAACTCGCCGACGAGTTCCAGGCGCTTGGGGATGACTACTTTTCGCTGGGTCAGGATGACAACTACTACGAAGTGCTCAATCAGTTGCCGCATGGCCTGGGGGCAGAGGTGCTACGCGCCTTGAGAGATTGTGCCTTTGACCTGAGCATCTTCGACAGTGCGTTGACCGAAGATGTCATGGATGTGTCCTTACTGCGTTTCGTGTGTGCCGAGCACGTGCGGCATCGGTTCCATCGCCTGGCGCATGGGGATGCCGCTCTTAGCGAGTTCCACTTTCAGTACGTCTTTGCCACTCGTGGTAATACGTCGCCGCCTCCAGAGATCAGCTTCCACGTCTTGCCGCAGTCAGAGCCGCCGACGAACGTCCACGTGCTGATTGGCCGCAATGGCGTTGGGAAAACCCGTTGCTTTCAGAACCTGGCAAAAGCGCTCTTGACAGAAGCACATGACCCGCTGTCTACGGGAGTCATGGCGGCGCTTGACGGGAACCCCGAGGGCCTGGCATTGAGCGGCCTGGTCGCGGTGACGTTCAGTGCCTTCGACAGTTTCGAGATGCCCCAGGTGACGGCACCGAAGATGAACGGACATCTCGTTGGTCTACATAATCGCTCCATGATTCCAGCAGAACCGGACGAGGAAGCGGACCCCAGTAGTGCGATTGAGCCAACCAGGGCGCAGTTTGCCAAAGTCTTCTGCAACAGCCTGGCGAGGTGTCGCACGGGGCCTCGTCGAGAGCGCCTCCTCACCGCCCTTGAGACACTGGAAAACGATCCGCTCTTTGCCGAGGCGGACGCCACAAGCCTCCTGAGTCTCCCTGATGACGAATGGCAGTCGCATGCCAAGCAACTGTTTGCAGACTTCAGCTCGGGGCACGCGGTGATCCTCCTCACGATGACCCGGCTGGTTGAGTTAGTCGACGAGAAAACGATCGTCTTGATCGATGAGCCGGAAGGCCACCTGCATCCGCCCCTGCTGTCTGCCTTCGTGCGCGCCCTGTCAGATTTGCTCAGCCAGCGCAATGGCCTGGCCATCATTGCCACCCACTCGCCAGTCGTCCTGCAAGAAGTCCCGAAGTCTTGCGTGTGGCTCTTACAGCGCTCAGGCGGTGTGGTCACCGTCGACAGACCGAGCATAGAGACGTTTGGCGAGAATGTCGGCACCCTCACGCGGGAGGTGTTTGGACTTGAAGTCACCAACACCGGCTTTTACCGTATGCTCTCTGAAGCGGCCCATGATCCAAACCTGGATTATGATGGCGTGCTCGCCAAATTCGACCGCCAGCTCGGGGCGGAAGCCAAAGCTCTTGTTCGAGCGCTCGTTGCTGAGAGGAGCAACGGGGAGAGACATACGTGAGGAGCCTCCCGCGGCCGACAGCGCGGGTGCGAGCCGTCACCCAACTCTGCACCAGCACGCTCCAAAACACTGACCTATCTGCCCGGATTGCCACGATTCTGGACACTCTGGAGGCAGGGGAAGCTGACTACGAGTCCCGAGGGACACGCGCAGAACTTTTTCAAGTGCCTGAAACAGCAAGAGTTGGGACTGTCAGCCGCGACGAGATGCAGACGTTGTATACCACAAAACTGAGCAGGAGGAGAGAACCGGCGCGCGCCATTTACGACGCTATCATGGCGTCGCCCAAATATGGGAAGTGTCCCCTGTGTGCAGAACGTCTGGTGTCGACGCTGGACCACTACCTCCCGCAGACGGCCCATGCGCTGTTTGTGATCACACCGCTGAATTTGATCCCGGCATGTAGTGACTGCAACAAGGCCAAAGCGGCGAAACAAGCTGCATCAGCGCACGAGCAGACGCTGCATCCCTATTTCGATGATGTGGATGGTGAGGTGTGGCTCAGCGCAAAAGTCGTTGAGGATGTTGCCCCGGTGCTGGTATTTGCCGTAGACCCGCCCGACACTTGGAGCCATATCACCAGGGATCGTGTGCGCGCACATTTCCAGATGTTCGGTCTGCGCCGACTGTACGCAATGAAGGCCAGTCAGGATTTGGTGCAAAGCAGAGACTACCTCGTCCGTCTTACCGACAGCGCTGGGCCTGATGGTGTGCGCGAGTTCTTGCAAGAGCAAGCGGTGTCTCGCGGGGCTGTTGAAAAGAACTCTTGGCAAGCCGCCATGTATCGCGCCTTGTCGAGGTCCAGATGGTTTTGGGAAGGCGGACTCCGAGGTATCGACTCATAGTGGGTAACGCATGATGACACAGCACAGCGACGACCAGCCCCAGGCCAAACTCAGTCCCGCCTTCACCGCCCGCTTGGCGCATCTCACACCGCAGCAGACCATCCGTGCCATGGTGCTGCTGCGGTGTGACGTAGGGCGGAGACCCCGCAGCCGCACGTGCCGCGGGGCGCCAGGCGCTGATCGAGGCGCTACGGCATGCGGCAGCGCCAGCGTTACTGGCTATTGACCAGACGCTAGAGCGCTACCACGGCAAACGATTAGCCGCAGGCGTCAACGCTCTAGGCGTAGTGCCAGTGGAAACGGCCGCCGCGGGTATTCATGCCCTGGCGGCTGCGTCGTACGTCAAAGCCATCCTCGAAGATCAGACCATCTCCCCGTTAGGGATGCTGGTGTAGACGTAGTGTCTAGCCCATATAGATCTTAATGGTCTCCTCATTGCCATGCGTAATGCAGGTATCCCACTCGCCCTTGTGGAGCGTGTCAAGGCGGCTCTGTGCCTCCAATAGACATTCCTGCCCACTCATGCCTGTTTGCGGCGTATCCCCTCCCGCTCTCTGCGCAAGAATCAGGGGCCAAACAATACAGCGGGCATGCCCCACCCGGGGGTTGGGCACGCAGAGCCAAGACGGTGGGAGCCGCAAGCCGCTGGCAACGCCACTCCGACTGCGGCATAGTGGTGGTGATCGACAATGCTGGCGAGGCCGTGCGCGACGCTAGGCCTCGCCAGGTGACAGCACTCATCACGACGTCTCTGGCGCGCGAGCGTGCAGAGGCCCTCATTGGCATAGAGAGCATCGTGCATCATGCCGAGAAAGCAGAGGCAATGTATGAACTACTTCCCCCTGACCACTGCCCAGCAAGCCTGGAAAGAGCGCACCGCTGAGATCAGCGCTCGCGATATTGGGCCACGCGCCGCGGAGTACGACCGCCAGGCGATGTTTCCGCAAGCGTCACTGCATGCACTGCGCGATGCTGGTCTGTGGTCGATACGCGTGCCGCAGCAGTACGGTGGCCCCGGGCTGGATCTGCTGACCACCTGTCTGATCGTCGAGGAAATCGCCAAAAAGTGTCCGTCGACGGCGATGTGCTACAAAATGCACCTGGAAGCCCTCGATGCCATCAGCCAGATTCCGACGGCGTACCAGCGGCAACGCTACATCGAACCGCTCCTGCGCGGTGAGGTGTTCGCCGCCGCCCCGGGTGGCGAGCCGCATGGGCAGACGGGTGACGACTGGACCCCCGTGCGCCAAAAGGTCACGACGCTGCCACGCGTGCCAGGCGGCTTCCACATCGACCACGTGCGCAAATCGTACGTGACCTCGGCGGGACACGCCACGCACTATGTCATGTTCTGTCGCGTTGAGGGCGGCAGAACGGAGGGCCCGCCGGAACTGTTGATCTTTAAGCACGACGAGGTGGCGTGGGAGACCATTGGCACATGGAACGGCCTGGGGATGCGTGGCAATAGCAGCGTCCCCATGATTTTCAACGGCGTGGTGCCGGAGGCTAACCTGGTGGGTATTGAGCTGGAAGATCACAGCGTCCCGGTGATGACCAAATACTTTGCGCCCTGTCAAATTCTCACCTACGGCGCTGCCTACCTCGGTATCGCGTCCGGGGCATTCGAGATCGCCTGCACGGAAGGCGATAAGCGCTACCCGAGTGGCGGGCGCCGCCTGGACAACGCCATTAATCAGCGCCGTATGGCGGAGCTGAGCACGCACATCGAAGCGGCGCGGACCCTGTTGCACGCGGCGGCGGCCATGGCGGACGCGGCGCGGACCACCTCCGTCCTGCCGCTCTTGCAAGCGAAAGTCTTGTGCGCCGAGGTTGGCGTGCACGTCACGGCGGAGCTCATGACGATCTTCGGCGGCACGGCTTTTGCGGCGCGCCTGCCGTTTGAGCGCTACTTTCGAGACGCCCGCGCCGGCCTGGTGATGGGCCAGGCCAACGACGTGGCCTACGAGACGATCGGCACGTTGCTGTTTCCAGCGCCCTAAGCGGCGGGGCCAGCGCGTGATGGCCTCAAGCGCGCGGCGTTGCCTCGACTCTGAGCCAGACCAGCGCTACGGACGCGGTGGTATCTCTGTGTTCCGTATGATCAGCCTCTCCCAAGAGACCCTCTCAAGACCCGTCGCCCTCTACCGGGAGAGGCTCTCAGCCGCCGGGGTTGCCCTGGGCTTCGACATACAGGGCGTAGACCGATTGGCTGGCGGTCATAAACAGGCGGTTACGTTTGCGGCCGCCGAAGCAGAGGTTGGCACAGCGTTCCGGCAGCAGAATGCGCCCGATCAAGGTGCCATCAGGTGCAAAGACTGCGACACCATCTTGCCCGGGGCCACCGGAGAAGCCACACCAGACATTGCCATCCGTATCGCAGCGGATGCCGTCCGCATACCCGGGCATGGCGTCGAAGAACAGCCGACCGTTCACGGCCTGGCCGTCTACGATATCATAGACACGTGTGGTCTTCGTACCGCTCGGCGTATCGACGACGTAGAGGCGGGTTTCGTCAGGCGAGAAGCACAGGCCGTTTGGGCGCGCCATATCCCCGATCGCGATGCGCAGCGCGCCGCTCACCGGGTCCAGACGATAGACGCGAAACGGCAATGCCTGCGTCGCCTTGTCTCCGAGATAGTTGCCGCGAATCCCCGCCCCATTATCGCTGAACCAGATCGAGCCATCGGACTGCACCGCCACATCATTGGGCCCCGTCAGCCGGGTGCCCTCAAAGGACGCTGCCAGCACCGTGACCATCCCGTCATGCTCGGTGCGTGTCAGCGTGCGACTGCCGAGTTCGCAGCTCAGCAGGCGCCCCTGGCGATCGCGTGTGTTGCCGTCAGGGTTCCCGGCGGGCTGGCGCAGGGTCGCGACGGCGCCGGTAAGCTCATCCCACCGCAGGAGCGCGTCATTGGGAATGTCGGAGAACACCAGGTAGCGTCCGTCACCGTAGTACACCGGCCCCTCGGTGAAGCGAAAGCCGGTGGCCAGACGCTCAATGGCGGCGTTGCCAAGCACCATCGCTTGGAAGCGTGCATCGAGCACGACGATATCGGGGTCGGGATAGCGGATCGGTGCGGAGGATGCCCAGCGCGATGTGCTCTCGTAGCCCGCCGATGCCGCGACGGCGGGGTGAGGGGTTCCTGGCGTGCTTGCCTCATTCATCGATATTCACCTTCTCATTGGACTGCGCCTGTAGTGCATGTAGCCTAAACCTGGAGCGCCTCCTGCCTCGGAAGCCTCGCTGCAGGCCCCAAGGGGTATCAGCCCCTGGGACCTGCGGGGCGTTGGTCTAGGACGCCACGGCGTACATCCGCTGCCGCTCGGCGGCCGAGCGCTGGTTCCGGCACTGACACGCCTCATTGAAGGCGTCCACGTCTGCCTGCAGCACGTACCCCCGGCTCTCGAATTCAAACTGTGGCATCGTGCCAATCGCTAACCAGTGGCGGAGTGTAATCGGCTGCACCTCGATCTGCCTGGCCGCGTCCTCGACGGTGACGTATTGTTCGTTTGGAAGCATCGTCCGTCCTCCTATCCTAAAGGATGGCGTAAGAGACCCCTCGCTTCAGCGGGGGGAGGCATACGCCGTGCCCGTTTTTCGGGCACCAGGGTTGTTTGTCGTGCCTCTACGGGTCTCAGTGGATACTGCCCGGCAACCTCGCGCCCTGAGACCCTGGAGATGTCTGCCGGTTACCCGGCACGCCGCTTTCGCGGGGAACGTTCGCCTCGACAAGGTTCAGAAGGTTTGTCATGCCTGCCGCACTGCGTGGTACTCGCCACCGCTGTTTAACGACAGACCACAGAGCCACAGACTGGCAACGCATCCATGGGTGTGATGGCCAACCGAACGGAGCGCCTTGAGGCACTGAGTCTGCTCGACACCGACTCCTAAGAGTCCCCCGACTTCAGTCGGGGGAGTACGTCGACTGTGATGTGATGCACTCTACGACCGCCCACTAGTGTGCCGCATGTAGTGCACGGGCACAAGCACATTTTGCCTCGCATCATGGCACGACATCGGCCCGCATGCACACTGCCAGTCACTAGGAGCAACAGGACTTAAGAGGCGACACGTGCAAGCGCTATCGGAACATCTCATACACACGCGCAGCCCCCAGCAGTTCTCAAGGCTGCATGTTACCACACCGAGAAGACCTGCCCCTCGGGGTCAGAACGTAATCACCAGCCGTCCGCGCGTGCCCCCGGCCTCCAGCCGGCGGTGCGCCTCACTGGCGCGCTCCGGGGGGCATGATGGAGGACGCAGGGCAAGGCCCGTGAGGCATTACAACCGGACTTGCCGCGTGGTTTTGCATAGGCTCAGAGCCCATCAGATTCCTTTCTTTCCCCACCAGCTCGACCGCTTCCCAGCGGTGAGCTGGTGGGGAAAGAAAGGTGGCCACTTCTTCGGGGCAACAGCCTTACTCTTCAGCCGTCCTTGCGCTACCATCTTTCTATGCAAACACGAGTTATTCAGCTCAAACTCAGCGTATTGAATCGGGGCAAAACGCAACGCCTTGAGACAATGCAGCAGGCATTTACGGATGCAGTGCGCTTCCACCTGGACACCGCGTATACGTTGCCTAAGCCTTCGGTGAGTAGTTTGCATGCGGCGTGTTATCGTACTGCCAGGGACCGTTTCCCGTTGCCGGCCTCGATCATCCAGCAAGCGCGTGATAAAGCCTTGGCGATCTATCGCGGGATGCAGACACGCAAGCGCCAAGGCAAAAAGACCTCGCGTCCTCGACTGGAACGCGCCTTGCCGCTCCGGATTGCCGTCGAAAATCTGCGCGTCTTCCCTGACAAAAGGATGGCACGGCTTAGCACGCCTGACGGTTTTGTGTGGCTCCCTCTCATCATTCCTGACGTATGGCGTGCGTTGTGTGCCTTGCCGCATGCCGTCTCTGAACTTGTCCGCCGTGGCACAGACTGGTATCTCATGCTGACCGTGAAGAGTGAGGAGGTTCCGGCTCCTGATGGTCCGCACTTTGGTCTTGACTTGGGCGTGGCAAACGTGGCGCTGCTGAGTGGCCCTGCTGTTGTGAGGTTCTTTGATGGAAAGCCCCTGCGGTCTCTCCGTGGACGTTTCTTCCGCTACCGCCAGGCGCTGCAACAAAAACGCAAGCTTGGCATGGTGAAGCGTTCGCAGGGCAAAGAATCTCGATGGGCAACGCAGATGAATCACCAGGTCAGCCGGGAGATTGTGGATATCGTTGCAGCCAACGGGGGTAGGCTCCACGTCGAAACACTGCTGGGTATTCGCGACCGCGTGAAGATGACGCGCAAGGTCAACCGGATGGTGCATAGCTGGCCCTTTGCCCAATTGCTCGACTTCATCACCTACAAGGCTGCGCTGGCTGGGGTGCAGGTCAGCGAAGAAGACCCACGGTATACCAGTCAACGCTGTAGCCGTTGTGGACACACCGCCCGCAAGAATCGTCAAGCGCAAGCCGCGTTTCGCTGTGTAGCCTGTGGCTACGCCCTGCACGCGGATTTGAATGCGGCACGTAATCTCGCTGCCAAAGGGGCATGCTCCTCTGGCGTGGGCGCTGTGACTGCGCCCTTGAACGGGGAAGTGTTGTAGACCCTGATGCAACATGGTAACCGTAACCTCCTCTCAGCTCTGCTGAGATACTTCGGTGTTCGAAGCTCCACCTCGATCACTCCGGTGATCTAGGTGGAGAGGATGTCACTGATTGCTATCCTAGGACGGGCGCCTCGTTCTTGCAGGCAGGCCTGCGGAGAGCGACTGCAATAGACTCTTACAGGAGGCAAAGCGTATGCCACGAATCCAGGCGTTGCGACGCGCTGGGGCACTCATTGTCGCGGTCATACTGTCCTGTTGTGGTGTGCCGGAGGCGCAGGCCCTGGAGGGCACGAGGCAGAGTCACGAGATTGGTTTTGTGTCGCAGATGCACGGGGATTGGGTCGATCTGCCCAGCGGTCTACACCTGCGGGTGGGAGACCGGATCTATGCCGACAGTCAGTTGCAGCGCGATGCCACACCTACCACAGATGACCACATCGCCGTAACGTTTCACGGCGTGGAGCAAGCCGTATCCTACACTTGCCAAGACGGCTTGCAGTGCCAGGCGCCGATTGCGCCACGCCTGGCGTGGGAGCGACAGCAGCCAGCAGCGCCACAGCGCGGCTCCAGCCTCATCCTTATCCTCAGGCCATTGCCAAAGTCTTGACGCGCCAGACAAGCCGAACTCGATCCTCACCCTGTCGCCCACGCAACGTGGGGGCGCGCCTACCCGCTGGGTAGGGCTGGCGCGCCTGGAGGGCGAGACGTTGGACATCGCCGACCTCCTGGAGCCGTACGGTGGGCACGCCCAGCTCCCGGAGCTCCTCAACAAGCGGGAGAATTTTCCCGTGGAATTCTGCCCCGTGACCGATGCCGGTGTGGTGCAGTGCCCGCCGTCGCCCACCACCTTGCACGCCCTACCCTGGGCCGACAGTGCGCCACGGCAGTTCCCCGTCTCAGGCATGCAGCCGGGCTTGTATCTCTTGCGAGTCTGCTCGACCAGCGGCGGCGACACGCTACGCAGTAACGTGCGAGCCCTGGTGCTGGTGCTGCCAGCGGAGCGCTTTGCCATGGCCGCAGCGGAGTGGCAACACATGCGTGAGGCCGTCAACGCCAGCGCGGTAGGCGACCCCAACCGCGCCGATGCTCTACTAGTGGCTGGTCTGGTGTCGTTACGCCGTGTCTGGATACCTTGAGGAGCCCGTATGCGCCCGCGACTCACCTCCCTCTGGCAGCACTGGTTGCGCCACCCGCATGCCCGGCCCCTGTTCCCGACCTGCTGGTCGTTTCTGAAGTTCGCGTTGGTCTTCTTCGCGCTGGCCTGGGTGTCGCACTGGCTGAGCGAGCGCGGCGTGTTTCGCCTGACCGAGGCCCAGGTGCAAGCAGCCCTGGACATCGCCCAGCATGCCAGGCCTGCTCCGTTGGTGCCGGAGATCGTGGTTGTGCCGATCACGAAGGAGGATCTCAGCCAGTATTTCGGGGACCAGATCACCGCAGAGAACCTGTTGCCAGTGCTGACCATGCTGGACGTCTTACAGGCCCGTACGGTGGTGGTGGACCTGGACACTTCGGGGCCTGGCTTTCGCAACAAGGCAGTGCCGCCACTGTCCCACGCCCTGGTGGTGTGGGCGCACGGCGCGGTATTGACAAACAAACACATATAGTATAAATTGCCTCCCGTAATTTGTCAATTATGGGAGGTTCTTAGATGGATTCATGCAAATTTTGTAGTTCAACTCGGCTCGTAAAGAACGGAAAACCGAAGGGCAAGCAGCGATATGCCTGCAAAGATTGTGGCAAGGAGCAGGTTGCGGGTGATGCGCGTCAAATTTACGAAAATAATATCCGAAAAGCCGCTCTGGTTCTCTATTTGGAGGGTAACGGATTTCGTGGAACTGCTCGCTGTTTGAGCAAGGTTTTTGGCATCAAGATCAATTTTCAAATGGTTGTTCACTGGGTAAAAATAGCGGGCAACATTGTGGAAAAAGAGGTTGAAGATCGCAAGGCAGAACAAACCTCTCAACCCAAGGCAATTCTGCCTGTGGTCGAGATGGACGAGCTTTATACATTCATCAAAAAAAACCTCGCACAAACCGTGCAACTGGGGAGTGGTAAGGAAAGTTTACCAGAATATGGACTGCTGTTGATCGGAACGCGGGCGATTTATTTGCATTTGAAGTAGGTGACGGCACACTTAGTACTTATCTCAAAATGGCTTTTCGTATTGAAAAACAATATATTGTAGAGCATCTCTGCACTGATGGAAACAAGGTCTATGGCTGCTATGAATTTGCTAACCAACATCATGTAAGCAAAAGCGAAACTTGTTTGGTGGAATCTTGGCATTGCAGATTGCGGCATTACTTGGCAAGATTGCATCGAAAAACTCTCTGCTACAGCAAAAGCATAGAAGCCCTCAAAACCGCAGTAATACTACTACTCAACAAAGAAATTACCCTATCTGTGTTTGTTTGACAATGTCCCAATTTGTGCGCATGGCCAGCGACAAGGCAGCATGTGCCGGTCGACTGGCTGTGCACGTGCCTCCGGCATACACCTCGCAAGATTGCAGCAGGTGTGGGTCTCGTGTGCCAAAACCGCTTCGTCAACGCGTGCATCAGTG
>SXND01000041.1 GCA_005777235.1 Pseudomonadota bacterium | reverse complement strand
TGCGCACTCTCGCCGAACGCACCGTCGAAGCCCTCTGGAGCGCCATTGGTAAGATCTATGATGCGGTCACCCCATCCCATTGCAACAACTTCTTCTATAAAGCCGGATATGCAGTGCGTAAATTATGAAAATGCTCTAGTGCCTCCTTGAAGACTTGGCGTTCGGCAGCCCAGGCCCACGCCGTACGATAGTGAGACGCTCCAGCCAGGCCCCACCATCCCAGCCATGCACCCAGGTACAGTACTAGATAGCAGGCGTGACGCCATGGGGTCTTGCTCCATGGCATACGAGACTCCTCCTGAGACGATATGGGCCGTCCGCGGCACGTGCTTAGCGCCAGAGGGGCCACACCACGAGGCCGATCAGGCCGGCGGCGGCCACGAGGAGGGGTTCCTGGAGTCGGAACCGCCAGAGGAGCACAAAGCCGGTCAGGCCAATCGCCACGGTCGGGAGGTCAATAAGCGTCCGCTGGCCGAGGACGATCACGGCCCCGGCGATGGCGCCGCTGGCGGCAGCGGTGGCGCCGGCGGCAAAGGCCCGGAGCTGCGGGTTGTCCCGGTGACGCCGAAACCACGGGGCTGGGATAATGGTGAAGAGATAGACGGGCAAAAAGATGCCGATGGCCGCCACCATCGCCCCCGCCGTGCCCGCCACCAGGTAGCCAATAAAAGCGACCGTGATGACCACCGGCCCAGGGGTAATCATCGCCACCGCGACCGCGTCCAGGAACTGGTGGTCGTTCAGCCAGCCGAACTCCTGCACTACCCCTTGCTGCAGGAACGGCACAATGGCCAGACCGCTCCCAAAGACAAAAGCCCCGGCCTTGGTGAAGAAGAGCAGAATCTGCGCCAGTACGTTGCCGCCCGCCGTGGTCTTGGCACCGAGGAGCAACGTCTCGATGCCCCAGATCAGCGCGATCCCCCCGATACCTGCCGCGCTCAGGAGCAGCCCACCGCGCCAGCCCGGCCACGCCCGCACCATCAGGACGACCACACCCGAAAGAATAAACAGTCCTGCCAATTCGGCCTGGGACCACACGGTGGCGACGAGCATGGCGCCGCAAATGCCCCACAGGAGCGGATCGCGCTTATTGCTGCCACGCGCCAAGCGGTAGGCCGCGATGGCGATGATGGCGATGACGACCGCGCCGATGCCGTAAAACAGGCCCTGCATCCAGGGGAGTCCCCCGAAGGCGACATACAGCCAGGACAGGGCAAGCACCATGAGGAACGACGGCACAATAAAGGCGAGACCAACCAGGGTCGCGCCCAATACCCCGCCTTGGAAGTAGCCGATGGCAATGGCCGTCTGCGCGGCCAGGGGCCCTGGCATAATCTGGGCGAGGGCGAGGGCCAGGTTATAGGTACTCTCATCGAGGTGCTGGCCGTCATCGACCAGATCCTGGCGCATAGACCCCACGAGCGCCGCCGGCCCACCGAAACCGATGGTGCCCAGTTTGAGAAAGTACCCCACCAAGTGCCGCAGGCTCAGGGGCGCTGCGGGGAGCGACATGGGCTGTGGTGTCCTAGCGTCTTGGCCTCTCATGCTGGTTCTCCTGCCTGGTTCAGGATCCGTTGGGCCCCTACGGCGCCGTCGAAGCCGTCGCGCTCCACCTCGTCAGCGAGCTGGGTAATGTGCGTGGCGATGGCCTCCAGTGTGCCTGGCAGCGCCGTGCTGGGCGAGGGGACATCATCCCACGCTTCCACCACCACGCCCACCGGAACCAGATCCCCGAGATCACAGCCCAGGGCGATCACGCGCCAGGCCGCGGCCAGCTCCTCCTGAGTGATCCGCCGCGGGCGATGGGCACGCACGTCAAGGCCTTCGGCCAGGAGCGCGGCGGCCACTTGCGGGGCCACCGCAGGATCGGGGTCTGTTCCAGCGGAGGTCGCCTGGAGAGACAGACCCCGCCGGGCCGCCTGACGCTCCCAGTACGCTGCGGCAATCACACTTTTTGCGGCATTATGCGGACAGAGAAACACGATAGTAGGCAGATGGAGCATGGCACGGGCCTCCTGTGGGCGCAGAGAGCCTCTCCATAGACACGAGGGTCTGGAGAGTGTAATGTACGATACTTTCTCGTATCGTCAATTGTATGCAACAAACATTACCAAAAAGTAGCGAGCATTGCAACATGAACAATACCCCTCATGACTGGCTGTTGTTCCTCATGAGCCAACCCGGCAAAAGCACCACCCCACGCATTCGCCTGTGGCGACTGCTCAAAAGCCTCGGCGCCGTGGTGTTACGGGATGGGGTCTACTTGTTGCCCCAGCGCGAGGCGTTGCAGCAGGCGCTCGTGGAACAGGTGCAAGGGGTGCACACTTTAGGGGGGGAGGCCGCACTGTTGAGAGTCGAGCCCATCACCGACACAGATGCTCAGCTGCGCGCCTTGTTTGATCGCAGTGCGGACTACGCCACGCTCCTGACGACGCTGGCGCAGATACGGGCCAGCGCCGCGATGGCGACCGAAGCGCAGGCCCGGCGCCTGCTGCAGCAGGTCCGGCGGGAGTATGAAGCGCTGGTCGCCATCGACTATTTCCCCGGCCAAGCCCAGGCGCAAAGTGCCCTGGCCTTCGCCCAAGCCGAAGCCGCCGTCACGCGGCAGTTCTCACCCGATGAACCGCTGCCCTTGCACCCCGGTATTCGGCAGTTGGCCCGCGCCGACTATCGCGGCCAGCGCTGGGCCACCCGGCGCCACCTGTGGGTGGATCGGGTCGCCAGTGCCTGGCTCATCCGGCGCTTTATTGATCCCGAGGCACAGTTTGTGTGGCTCGCTGCACCGCAGGAGTGCCCCGCCGACGCCATTGGTTTTGACTTTGATGGCGCGGCGTTTACGCATACGGGCCAGCGGGTCACGTTTGAGGTGTGTGTGGCCAGTTTTGGCCTAGAAACGGATCCAGCCCTGATTCGGCTGGGCCGGCTCGTACATGTGCTAGATGCCGGGGGCGTCCCCGTGCCTGAGGCGGCAGGCTTTGAGGCGATTCTGACGGGCATGCGGGCCTCCGGTGTGGACGATGACCAGATGCTCGCCCTCATGACGCCCGTGCTGGATGCCCTCTATACGGCGTTTGCGCAGGAGACGCCGTCCGCCAACCCCTGGTAAGCCGGGTCCGTGTGGCCCGAGACGGCCTGGGCTCCCCGCCCTTCTCAACTTGCCCCACGGAGAGCTGTGCGCTAGGATAGCGTCCAACAGCCCCAGAAGACGTGAGGAATGTTCCCCACGCTCACGTATCACTATGGAGAAAGAGCCCATGATCTACGAAGTCCGTACCTATACCTTGCGCCCCGGCGGGGCGGTGGCTGAGTTTGAAGAGCGCTTTGCCAAGCGGCTCGCTCTGCGGGAGAAGCACTCCAAGTTAGGGGCCTTCTGGCACACCGAGTTCGGTCCGCTCAATCAAGTGATTCACGTCTATCCCTACGACGATTTGAATCACCGCACGGCCGTGCGCGCCGCCCTGGCCCAAGATACTGCGCGGCAGCAGATGCCTGGCGGCGGGGATCTGATCGTGGCGCAAGAGGCCGAGATTATGAATCCGGCGCCGTTTATGCACCCCCTGGGCAGCCGGGACTACGGCACGGGCAACGTCTATGAGATGCGGACCTACACCTACGCCACAGGCGACCTCCCGAAAGTGCTGGATGGGTGGAGCAAAGCCATCGAGGCCCGCGAGCAATTCTCGCCGCTGGCGGCCTGCTGGACCAGCGAACTCGGGGGGCTCAACAAGTTTGTCCACACCTGGGTGTACAAGGATCTCAACGAGCGCGCCCGCGTCCGTGAGGCCTCCCGTAAGCCCGGCGGCCAATGGCCGCCACAGAGCGGAGTACGCCCGATCCGGCAGGAAAACAAGCTGCTGATCCCGGCGGCCTTCTCCCCCGTGCGGTAGTCGTCCTGCCTCACGCTCCCACCGCGGTGCTTCTGGCGGGCCGAGACCGGCAGATGGCCAGCATGAGGCATCGCGTTTGGCGGTGTGCGCATGGTGTGTCATCGTCGCGGTGGTCGCCGGGTTGCTGCTTCCTGGTGGCGGCGGAGACCGTGGGACCATCGCGGCTCCTCCCCCATATGGATCAAGCGAAGCCGCTTAGCAAACCCTTCGTAAACCCCCTGCATTTATGCATGGGGATATAAGCAGGGGCCTGCGAGCACCCTCAATGGGTGCGAACAGGGCGTGTTCCCTTCTTGGTTTTGGTCTATAGTGTGCAACATGCCTCAAACGATGAAATACCGCCTGAAGCCCACGACAAAGCAAGTGCACCTCCTGCAAGACCAGCTTGAGGAATGCCGATGCCTGTACAACCACTTTCTTGAGGACAGAAAGCGTGGCTGGGAGGAACGGCAGGAATCCTTGACCTACTACGGACACAAAGCGACGTTGCCGCACCTCAAGGCGTTTTGCCCCGAGTTGAGCAACGTGCATTCGCAAGTCTTGCAAGACGTGGTGATGCGGGTTGATCTGGCGTTCAAGGCGTACTTTCGTCGCTGCAAAACGGGTGAAAAACCTGGCTACCCGCGTTTCCGTGGCTATGGGCGGTATGACTCGATGACCTTTCCGCAGTACGGCAATGGCTGGCAATTGGCCGATGGCGTCCTGAAGCTCTCGAAGGTCGGAGCCTTGCGCGTTGTCCAACATCGCCCCGTGGAAGGCACGCCGAAAACCTGCACCATACGCCGGAGTGCGACGGGCAAGTGGTACGTCACGATGGCCTGTGAGGTCGAAGCGCAGCCGTTGCCCTCCACGGGCGAAACGGTAGGGATTGACATGGGACTGCGCAGCTTCGCCACGCTCTCGACAGGGGAGAGCACTCCCTGTCCGAAGTTCTTGCGTACCGATGAAAAAGACTTGAAGCGCACCCAGCGCAAGCTGTCGGCTGCCACCAGGGGTACGCCTGCACGCCAAAAGCGCCGCAGGATTGTGGCGCGTGTCCATGAACGCATTGTGCACCGACGCACCAACTTTGCGCACCAAGAGAGCCGTCGTCTCGTCAATCGGTTTGATGTCCTTGTCGTGGAAGATTTGTCGGTCAATCGGTTTGTGCATAATCATTGCCTTGCCAAAAGTATTCATGATGCGGCGTGGTCGCAGTGCGCTACGTTTCTCTCGTACAAGGCAGCCTGCGCCGGTCGAGCGTTTGGAGCGGTCAATCCCGCGTACACGAGCCAGGATTGTTCTGGCTGTGGGCATCGCCAGAAGAAAACGCTGGCGGAGCGTACCCATGCTTGTGTGTGTTGTGGGCTGACGCTCGATAGGGACCATAATGCTGCTTTAAATATCAAGAGACTGGGATTACAGTCTCTTGGCTTGTCCCAAGAAGCCCCTGGCTTGAGCCATGGGGAGTAATCACTCTGTTTGCACGAGCTACCGCGGGGTCTCCTGCTCCTGAGTAGGCATCGGGGCTGGCGGTCCCGGAGGGGGTGGCGGGTACCGCCCTACTAACCAATAGTGTTAGTATATTAGAGACTTAAATCAGCAATGGACAGACGAACTATGTCCTCAGCATCAATTTCTAGTCCCCACCGGGCCAAGAGATTGAACGCCGCCATCGTCCACGCGACGCGGGCGCGGAAGTAGGCCCACACGCGATGGCCCACTTTCTTGCTATGAAAGACCGTGGTGAGCATCGACAACACGGTTTCCACTAGCATTCGCGTGTTCCAAGTGCCACGCGGACAGACTTTCAGATTGGCGGGATCGCCGGTCCTGGCATGGAACCCGGTATCGGCTCAGACAATCATCTGGCCGTCGAACTGGGCAATCAGGGGGTGAAAATGCGTATCGTGGACGTTGGCGGTGGCACAATCCCAGGCACAAATCAAGCCCTACTGGTTCAGGATGAGGCACACTTTGCCTCCCACAATCCACCGATGATTGCTCTGCCCTTTTTTGCCTATCTGGGCAGGGCTACGGCCTGCCCGCATGGGGTGGATCAACGCGATCCCATAGCTATCCGCGACGCCCAATACGGTGGGCGCCACGAGAAAGCGTGTCGTCCATGCCGTGTGGGTTTTCAAGAGTCGTGCCAAGCGGGTGCGCTCTGGCACCTGCGGGCACAATGGCAGATAGTCGTGCGTCAGCCAGCGATAGAAGGCGCGGGTAGCCCCGCCTTTGCTCGCACACAGCAGAGCCAGGGTGACCACTTCACTGGGATAGAGTTTGGCGTCGGGGTGTTTCGGAACCTCCAGCATCTCCTGGTCCACCGCGTAGAACAGTGCAATAATACAATCTTGACTAGTCATACGACTGGCTCCTCTACGTTGAAGTCTTCACAACCTCAACTTGAGCCAATCTGTGACTACCTGTCAACTCGCATTTTATATATTACTTATAAAACTAACACCATTGGTTACTATGCTTTGCGGTAAGCTATGGACGGCGCTGTGACCCTACTGGATCGTCAGCACGCCTTCCCCGGCGACGAGTGCAATGTCGAGATCACGTTCGTCAATCCCGCCTACGTCCGCGACGCTCTGCGCGTCGGGGCACATTGCGAGATCACCGCAGGCGCCCGCAAAGCTCGGAGAGGGGATCATCGTCAGCATGCTGCCAGTTGCCGAGAATGCCGTGGAGGCAGAGGCGGGGCAGCAAGAGTGCGTGCCCGCTTTCAGGTAGAGACGGCAGTGCGGTCCGCATAGCATACGGGCTGCGCTCCTCAGTACCTGGACAAAAATTCTTGCCTGGTTTTTCCTGGGAGCGCGGGCGTCTCGCCCGCTCCGGAAGCGGCCAGGATGGCCGCGCTCCCAGGGCATGACCGCCCGACGAACATGGCGCAAACTTCTGGCCAGGTACTTAGACCCCACGCCTGCAGGGCGACAGGCCACTGCCTGGGAGCGCGGTGCGACGCTCCCGGCTGGGTGGCCTGTCACCCTGCAGGCGTCACCCCGGATATATCCCGGCACAGGGTAAGAGGGTAACAGGGCACAGGGTTAGGGGACTGCCCTCAGCAGGCGAAAGCCCAGGAAGTCGTAGCGGTAGCCCGGGCCGATGCGGTTGCGGTACGCCGCCCGGCAGTCGCCGGCATCGCAGTACCAGCCCCCGCCCCGGATCACCCGATAGGCGCCTGCTGCAGGGCCAACAGGATCGACTGCAGCAGGTGCTGCAGCACCTGCTGTCACACGCTGCCGATATATATCTGCAGCATAGCAATCCTGCACCCACTCCCACACATTGCCATGCACATCGTAGAGTCCCCAGGCATTCGGCTGCTTCTGCCCGACCGGGTGCGTTGTCCGTCCGGCATTGTCCCCGTACCACGCATATATGCCGAGCTGCTGCACATCATCGCCGTAGCAGTACGCTGCAGCAGAGCCAGCCCGCGCGGCGTATTCCCACTCCGCTTCCGTGGGCAGGCGGTAGCATGTGCGCCCCTCGTGCGTGTTGAGACTACGCAGAAACTCCTGCACCTTGTCCCAGGAGACGTTTTCAACGGGATGCTCTGGTCCCTGAAAATGGCTGGGATTGCTACCCATGACCGCCTCCCACTGGCGCTGCGTCACGGGATAAATGCTGAGATACAACGGCTTGGTGATGTGCACCGTATGCACCGGCTTCTTGTCAGCGTTGCCATGCTCCGAGCCCATCTGAAACGTCCCGGGGTGGATGAGGACAAACTCGATGCCAAAGCGGTCCACCAGGAGTTGGGGTAGAGCCGCCACGCCTTCCCTGGGAGCGCGGCCATCCTGGCCGCTGTCTCCCTGAGCGGGCGAGACGCCCGCGCTCCCAGGTATGGCCCTCCCAGGCACGTTGCGCCCAGGCGACCGCACGGCATCCGGCGGGGGCAGCAGCGGCGCCAGGCGCGCCTCGACCAGCAGACGAATGTTCCCCAGCGCCGTGAGCACCGGGCTGGGGCTCTCCTCCGGCGTGCTGCTCGCCAGCTCGATGTCCAGCGCTTCCAGGCTACCATCCTGGCGCTCCAGGTGCTCCCACATCTCCACCAGGCGTTCTTTCTTGAGCTGGCTGGTCGTTAAGAACGTCAGCCAGCGCTCGTCGAGCAACGCGCCACCGGGCAGCGGCGTGGCCTGCTGCTGTTGCAGCAGTTGCCGGGTAAGATCTTCGATCTCCGTCACGGTCTGATGCAAGGTACTGTCCACCTGCACCACCTGTTCCAGCAGACCCTGTAGCGGTCCCAGATGGTCGCGCATATAGGCTTCAAACTGCAGCGCCACCTCGGCCATACGCGCGGCCTCCTGCACCACCTCCTGGATGCGCTGGCGCCGCTCATAGGCGCGGCGGTGCAACTGCAGGCGTCCGGTCAACACCGTGAGCACACGGCGCTGCACGTCCTGGTCCGTCACCAGGCGCGTTAAACCCTCTTCGCACAGGGCGATTTTTTTCAGCAGCAGCAATGCCGCCTGTCCGAGCAGGCGCACGCCCTGCATGAGCTGCTCGCCGTCCTCCTGCACCAAACGCTGCAAGGTCTCGTCCTGCTGCGTCTCCGGGCGTTGCGCGTCGGCCAGGCGCTCTTCTTCCAGGCGCTGCATGGCGGTGCCCTCGCGCTCGACGGCCTGCTGCACGCCGGCGGCCAGGCGACTGAAAAACGCCGTATAGGCCTCCTGGCTGGCGCACAGTTCGGCAATGATGGCATCGTAGTGACGCACCAGCAGGTCGAGTGCCTGCCAGCGCTCCTCCGGGGTCAGCGGCGTGGGGGCGCGGGTCAGCAGGCCAAGCAGGCGGGCTCGTGGGCGCAGGCCGCTCTGGATGACTTGCTGCTGAGTACGCACCTGCTCCTGTAACGTCTGAAAGCGCGTCGTGGCAATGGCGGGCAGGGCGTAGGTCTGATCGAGGATGGTAATGCTGGCCACTGTCGTTCTCCTCTGGCATCCTGGTGTGCCGTATGATGCGATTCTACACTAGTGCCTTCACCGAGTTGTTGTGCCAGTTGCTGCTTCCTGGGCACGCCGGGCTCCAGCCCGGCTCCGGAAGCCACGCTGGCGCGTGGCGCTCCCAGGATACTTCTCAAATGAGCTCGGTTGAGGCCCTAGAGCATATACGGACGGGTGGCGCCCTCGCAGTGGACGCCGTGAGTGCGTCTGCGGGCGCATGGTGTACAATGACAACGTCGAGCGAGAGCACATTGATCGGTCAACCTCGTCATACAAAGGAGGCGTTATGCCACGCTATGTCATTGAGCGGGCCATCCCTGCCATTGGTAGTGCTGAGCGTGAGGCACTGCGCGCCGCGGCGCAGCAGTCCAATGGAGTGCTGGCGGCGATGAAAGCTGAGCACAAAAATATCCAATGGGAACACAGCTACGTGGCGGGTGATAAGACATTCTGCATCTATCTCTCGGATAATGAAGCACTGATTCACGAGCATGCCCAGCGCAGCGGCTTTCCAGCTACACAGGTGACGGAGGTCCGCAAGATGATCGACCCGGTAACCGCCGAAGGGTAAGCGTCTATCCCGGGAGGGGCGACGGCCGGTCGCCCCGACAACGGTTACTGCGCTGCCACCACGCCCACCAGATCGCCAAACGTCTCAAGCACATAATCCGGCTGACAGGCCCGCAGCGCCGCGGTGTCCCCAAAACCATAGGTCACGGCACAGGTGCGCAGACCAGCGGCTTGCCCGGCTAAAATGTCGGCGGTGGTGTCGCCGACCATCAGGGTGTGCTCGGGGGCGCAGTTCAACGCGTGCAAGGCGGCGAGGACCGCGTCCGGGGCGGGTTTGAGCTGCAGACCAGGCACCCAGCCTTGGATGTGCTGAAAGAAGTGGGTCATCGTTAGCTGCTGCACAATCGTCTCGGCCTGGGCCTGGGCCTTGGTGGTGACAATGCCACAGGTGTACGACGCTAAGGCGTGTAGCGTCTCGATGACGCCCGGATAGGGCTGCGTATAGCGGGTGCCAAAGGTGGCATAGTAGGCGCGGTAGGTCGCCAGGAAGGTGGTCAGTTGCGGTGGCGTCAGCGCATAGCCCAGCTCGCGTGCCATGTGTTCGAGCGCTTTGCCGATGTGCTGGGCAATGGCCGTTTCGGTGGGTAGCGGACCATCGGTCACGTGGCGCAGCCCATGTTGAAACGCCAGGGCAATGTCGCGCTGGGAGTCAATGAGGGTGCCATCGAGATCATACAAAATGGCGCGGATGGGTTGGATCATAAGCAAGCTTGCCTCCAACAAGTCGCACAGGTAGAACACATACGCTACAATGCCCGCTTGAAGCTACGCAGGCACCGAGGCGCACAGCAGGCAAAGGACATCGGCATGACACGCCAACTCTCGATCAGTTTTAACTGGCAAGGGTCTGTAGACTACGACGCGGCGCTCACCAGGGTGCGCATGGCCGAAGACGCCGGGGTGGATACGGCCTGGGTGGCCGAAGCCTGGGGGCGTGACTGCTTTACGCTCCTGGCCTTGATGGCCCGGGACACCCGGCGTATCCACCTCGGCACCGGCATCGTCAATACCTATTCACGTACCCCAGCAGCCCTGGCACAACACTTTGCCACGCTGGACGAGCTCTCCGGCGGGCGTATGCTGATTGGCCTGGGCACCAGTGGCCATCGTGTCATCGAACATTGGCACGGCGTGCCCTTTCAGCCGTCGCTCACCCGCCTGCGGGAGTACGTAGAGATTATACGCCTGATTCTCCGTGGCGAGCCGCTGCACTACGCCGGGAAAGTGTTTACCTTACAGCGTGGCTTTCGTTTACGCTTCCAGCCGGTGCGTGACAGCATTCCCATCTTCATCGCTTCCCTCACCCCCAAAAGTGTGGCACAAACGGCCAGGATTGCCGATGGTTGGATGCCCGTGCTGATTCCCCTGTCGCATCTACGCCAGGAAATCCAGCGTTTTCGCGGCCTCGTACAGCAAGCTGGTCGCGATCCGCACGGCGTCACGATCCGCTCGCCAGGCAGCGTCACGGTGACCCACGACGTTGAGAAAGCGCGTCAAGAGGGCAAGGCGCACATTGCCTTTTACCTCACCAACATGGGCGACTACTACCGCGAACAGCTCACCCGTATGGGACACGAGGACACTGTGGCCACGGTGCGGCAGGCCTGGGCCGCCGGGGGCCACAGCGCCGGCATTGCCGCGGTGCCGGATAGCCTGGTGGACAGTCTGTTCTTTGCTGGTTCCGTGGAAGCGTGTGTGGAACGCCTCCAGGCCCAGGCCGAGGCGGGGATTGATATGCACACGGTGCAGGTGGCGATGGATGACCCGCAGACCGCGGCGCGCGACCTTGCCACACTGGTGGGCTGAGGCGAGACGGGTGGTGGGCGGACAGCCCGCCCCCACCTCCGGCCGTCTAGCGCTGGCTGAGCTTTGCCATGGCCATTTTGATGCTGAGCCCCATGCGCTCGAGCGCATGGGCCAGGGCGCCGATTTCGTCACTACGCTCGCTCCCGGGAATGGCGACATCGAGAGCCCCACGGCTGTATTCATCTGCCACCGCGGTCAGCGCACGCAGCGGTTTGGTGAGGCCACGCGCCAGAAGAAAGGCCAGCAGCCCAATACCCACCACGGACACCACGAGGAGCACCAATGTCTGACGCTGTGCCTCGTGCAAGGCAGCAAACGCCTCTACCTCGTCTTGCTGCACGACGAGCTTCCATCCCAGATCCGCCTCCATCGCGTAGGCGACGATGGGATTGCCGCTGTCGTTGACCCTGAGCAGACGCTTGGTGATGCCCTGGGTCAGCACGGGGTGTGTACTGAAGTCCTGCAGCACCTCCTTCACCTTACTCGGCTGCCCGTGGGCCAACACTTTACCGCTGTCGTCCACCAAGAAGGCAAAACCGGTGGTGCCAATGCGGATATCGGCCACAGTTTTTGACACCTCGGTGAGCAGCGAGCACGTGATGAGCGCCCCTGCCACGGTGGCATTTGGTTCACGGATGGGTACGGAGAGACAGTGCGCCGGCTGATTATTGGTCCGACTAATGAGCACCTGCTGTCCAAAAGGCCGTCCTTGCAGCACCTGCAAAAAATAGGGACGATCGCCACGAAAATGCACGGGGCTCCCATCTGGTTTGTACACGGGCTCTTTGTCCTCATCATTCCGTGCCGTCATGTACCCATTTTGGCCCATGGCGAACACCAGGTACGTCCATTCGTAGATCACACCCATCGTTTGCACAATGGGCGTCTGCCGTGCGGTGTTCATAGAACGCACATCACTCAGGGCGGCATTGTGGCGCAGGGCACGCAAATTTATATCGGCCTAGGCGTTGACGCGTGCCACAGCGGCCCGAGCGGTCTGTGCGATATTGCGCTCTAGGTCTGTCTCTAGCATGCGCCGCTCGCGGGTCGAGTCAAGGTACCATAACCCCAGGAGAGGCAATAACGTCAGCAACAACATCGTGAGCACGAGCTTGGGGAAAATGGTGAACTTCATGGTATATTCTCCTGTACCATTAGACGACCCCTGTCCTTCTCCGTACCCACCATGCCAGCGTGGACTTTTTGGGGTGCATCGACAGCATGAGCTCCCTGGGAGCGTGGGAGACTCCGCGTGCGCAACGCCGGACAGATGGCGGCGTGCTCGGAGTCTCTCCTGGTCGGGATGACCGGCTGGTCGCCCCGACAACACAGACAGGTTTCTGGATGGCCTACGGGGATAGCCTCTGAGGCACGTGCGGTTTCTGCTGTGCACCTTCCCTAGATGTAGCATAGCCCATCGGTGTGCCTAGAGAAAGATGCAATCGTCTTCCCTAGCCGCCGAGGCTGTCGTCTCATGTCCTACGGCCCGACGCACTCGCACGCTGCCAGGCGACGCTGGCCTGTACCTATGATAAGATGCCCGAGAGCACTGACAGCATGGATGTGATGTCTGTCTCGACACAGGCGTCGTCTGGAAAGAGGAGGAGTCTGTATGCAATATCGTACCCTTGGCAAAACGGGTCTACGCGTCTCGGTCCTGGGTTTTGGCTGTGGCACCGTCGGCGGTCTGCTGATCCGCGCTGACCCGCGCACACGCGTGCGCGCCGTGGCACGGGCGGTAGAGGCGGGGATCAATTACTTTGACACGGCGTCGATGTATGGCGATGGCCAGTCCGAGGAGCATCTCGGTCAGGTGCTGCGTGAGTTAAAACCTGCGGTGTATGTCGGCACCAAAGTGCGTCTGCGTCCTGAGGAGTTTGGGGACATCCGTGGCGCCGTGCAGCGCTCAGTGGAGGCGAGTCTCCAGCGCCTCGGGATGGAGCAGGTGGATGTGATTCAGCTCCACAACCACATTGTGCCGCGCCGTACGCCGGGTCCAGAAACGGCAGCGGCGTTGACCACTGCAGAGGTGCTCGAAGAGGTGGTCACGGCGTTTCGGCAGCTGCAAGCGGACAGCAAAGTGCGCTTCTACGGTATCACCGGCCTGGGAGACACCACGGCGGTGCAGGAGGTCATGGCTTCGACGTTGTTCCACACGGTGCAGGTGTGCTACAACCTGCTCAATCCCAGCGCCGGGCATCCGGTGCCCGCGGGGTTTCCGAGCCAAAACTATCAGTTGCTGATTGATCAAGCCACGGCGCACGGCATGGGCTCGATTGGTATTCGCCTCTTGGCAGCTGGGGCGCTCTCTGGTGAAGAAACGCGGCATCCTATTGCTGTCCCCAGTGTGGCGCCGATTGGTTCGGGGCCAGCGTACCGCACCGATGTGGAACGCGCGCGCGCCTTGGCGTTCCTGGTGCAGAACGGCTATGCTAGTTCCCTGGTGGAGGCGGGCCTGCGCTTTGCCTGGAATAAAGGCAATTTGTCGACGGCACTGGTCGGCTGTTCGAGTCTGGAACATCTGGAGCAGGCGATTACCGCCGAGGCGCGTGGCGCGTTGCCAGACGGGGCGTTACAACAGTTAAATAGTATCTGGGCGCAGTTTACCGCAGCCTAGAGAGGAACGGCAGCCATGCAAAGCCTAAGGCGATGGTGTGGGGTGCTCCTCGGCAGCGTGTGCGGGTTGCTAAGCTGTATAGCGCTGCCGGAGCAACCAAGCGGCGCCCAGCCGTATGCCCGCCTCGTGTTACCGGATGCCATCCGCCTGGTCGGCATTGATACCCAGGCACTAGACCCCCGGGCGCGTCTCTCTGTCCTCGACGTTGCCCCTGGGGCGCACCACTTCCGTTTTGTCTATGCTGGGAGTAGTACGGCGCATGCCGGGCAGCACAATGATCCGTTTGCCCTCGAGATGGTGACTGGCCGCCAGTATGAGCTGGAGGCCAGAACCTGAGGCATTATCTGGCGACCGGTGGTCGTCGCGCATACGCCGATTCCGCACTACTGTGCCACCCATGCTTGTACGGAGGCCGAGCAGCAGGCACTGCCCCTGATGCCCACGGTGCCCAAATGTAACGAATGAATAAGGAGCAGTACATGAGCGAGCGGGCTGATTTCCGGCAGTTGTACCGTGAGGCCCACGCCAGCCCCAATCTGAGCGAGCGCGAGAAAATCTTTATGGGCCTGGCCGTCGCCCTGGTGCGTAACTGCCAACCCTGAGTCGAACGCCGCCTTGCGGACGCAAGGAAGGCCGGCATTACTGAGGACGATCTCGATTGCGCCGTCGATGTCATTGCCGCGGTGGATGCGGGGATCGTGCAATCCCTCCACCTCCGTGCCAAAGCCCAACTCAAACGTGAGGCCCTGAAGCACCAGGGTTCGTGAAGGGAGAATGCGTCATGGACTACACCATTCAACATGGCACCGTGATTGACGGCACCGGGGCGGCGCGCTTTGCCGCGGATGTCCTCATCCGCGATGGACGCATTGCCGACGTGGCACCGCATCTGCCGCCCGTGGGGGCAGTCATCGACGCCCAGGACATGATCGTGTGCCCCGGTTTTATTGACATGCACACACATTCGCAACTCGTAGTCTTTACCGAGCCCGATCTCCCTATGAAGGCGGCTCAGGGCATCACCACCGAGCTCTTTGGCCAAGATGGTATGGGCACTTTTCCTATGGTGCCTGAGGCTACGACCACCTGGCGCACGCAGCTCTCCGGGCTCGACTGCAATCCCCCCATTGACTGGGATTGGCAGGATGCCGAGCAATATCTGCATCGTCTGCCGCACGCCAGTGTAAACATCGCCACGCTGGTTGGCCATGGCAACCTGCGCCTCTGTGTCATGGGTATGGACGACCGCCCGGCCACGGATGACGAGATCCACCGCATGGGTCTGCTGCTCGCACAGTCCTTACATATGGGCGCCTTTGGTCTGTCGACGGGCCTGATCTACCCGCCCTGTGTATATGCCGACATCCGGGAGTTGATCTACCTCAACCGTATTGTCGCCAAGCACGGTGGTCTGTTCGTCACGCACATGCGTAATGAAGCCGACTACATCTGGTCGGCGCTCGATGAGGTGTTCGACATTGCCCGCGCCTCCGATGCGCATTTGCACATCTCCCACTTAAAAATCTCTGGGCGCAACAACTGGGGTCAAGCGCAACGCCTGATTCAGCGTATTGATGCCGGCCGTGCCTCCGGGCTGAAGATCACCGCCGACCAGTATCCCTACGAAGCGGGGAGTACGATGCTGTCGGCGCTCCTGCCCACGTGGGCCCACGCTGGGGGCATCGACCAACTGCGCAGCCGGTTACGCGATTCTGTCGCCCTGGCGCAGATGAAGACCGATATGGAGCACGGCATCCCTGGGGCACGCAATATGGTGTTGGAGGCGGGCTATGACAACATTATGGTCTCATACACCGGCTCCGATCGTCATCGCGGCGTCGAGGGCGCACGGATTGCCGACATTGCGCGCGAGTGGCACATGGAACCGTTTGACGTGGTGATCCGTCTGTTACTGGAGGAGAATTTCGCGGTCGGGATGATTACGTTCATGATTGGCGAAGACGACATCCAGCACATTTTGCAGGCACCCTGGCGTGCCATGGGCACCGACGGCCTGCTCGGCGGTCGGCCGCATCCGCGCGCCTACGGGAGTTGTCCACGCATTCTGGGCCACTATGCGCGCGATCTCGGCTTGTTCACACTGGAGGAGGCCATCCGTAAGATGACCAGTCTGCCGGCGGAGATTCTCCATCTCACCGATCGTGGCGTCTTGCAGCAGGGCAACGCTGCAGACGTGGTCGTGTTTCACCCCGAGACGATCCGTGAGCGTTCGAGCTACGAAGACCCCCGGCAGTATCCTGAAGGGATGACGCATGTGTTCGTCAATGGACAGCCCGTCATTACGGCCGGCCGCTCTACCGGTGTCCGCCCAGGGCATCTCTTGCAGCATCACGGGTGAGACGCGTGGAGACCGGCCCCCGGTGCACACCAGTAGACCGCAACACCGGGGCGAGGTATAATCGCCGACAAGGTTATTCCCACCGTTAAGGAGGACGTATGTTTGGTTTAGGGGTCCAGGAACTCATGCTCATCCTGATTATCGCCATGTTTTTCTTTGGCGGTAAGAAGCTTCCAGAAATTGCCAAAGGCTTGGGCAAAGGCATTCGGGAATTTAAGCACGCCAGCGAGGGTCGGGACAACGAGGAGGAGGCTGTAGAAGCCAAGAAGGACGCTACGGAAGCCAAGAAGGACGCTACGGAAGCCAAGAAGAAGACAGAAAGTAAAGTATAAGTATGCCCACGCAGCCTCATGAGGACGCCGCCCCGCCGCCCCTACATTGGGACGGTCAGCCGGAGCTAGTCCATGTAGCGACAGTCGAGACGGCGCACCGGCGCTATCAGTTCATCGCCCAGGCCGTGCAGCGTCTGCATAGCGTGACAGGATCAGTGCCGGAGCTCCACAGCGCCACAATTACCCCCCTCGCCGTTGGCGGCGGCATGGCCGTGTATAAGATCACCGCGCATCTTCTCGACTACCCCGCCGCCCTGTTGGTCTGTAAAATTCCGCATCAGCGCCGTATTGTCTATACCACGCCCACGGACCATCAAACCGCTGCCCAGACCACCGGGCAACTCCTCGACCGCCTCGTGACCCTGGCGGACGCTCTGGCACACCGGGCCCCAGGCATTTTCCCGCGCAGTGGTGGGGTGTGGCACTGGCAGGAGGCCGATGGCACGGACCAGCATCTTTTGGTGGAAGAATTTATTCCAGGGCTCTCCGTCGAACGCCTGAAAAACCGCTACGAGCAGGAGTGGCTGGAGAATCAGCTCAGCGCTACCGCGTATCACCAGCAGCGCATTGCGGTGGAACGTCTCGCCGTGGCGACCTTTATACGTCTCTGGGACGCCCTCGACCGTCGTCTGTTCACCTCAGATCCCAGTCCGTGGAATGTCTTGGTCTCTCAGCCCGCGGAGAGATGGGCTGCGCCGCAGGTCGCCACCATTATTGACCTGCATGGGTTGGAAGACGATGTTGGGCTGACGTATGTGATCCAGCGTTTGGCGGCGGTGTACGGCATGCGGCAGGATATTGTCCACGACGTGCTCATTCCCGGCGTGCTGGATGCGCTTGGGGTGCCTGAAGGAACAGCGTTGTTACACGCTGCCCTCCCGGAACTCGAAGCTGAAGCGGCCCGCATGCGCCACAATCTTGGCGTCGATGTGCAACAGCCGCTGCTCCATGGACTGCGGACCTTGCTTGCGGCGTCTTCTGCCTAGCGCGGGATGCACACCCTACACTATCCCCGGCAGCGCTGACCGTACATGCTGTAACAGAGCCTGCTGCGCTGCTGGTTGTCCGGCCAGTACGGCGGGGATGTCCACTTCCGGGGCAGAAATGTGCAGGGGGCGAAAACAGATGGTGTCGTTACATAGGACCAGGCGCAAGCTCTGATCGGGTTCCAGGCTGGCCTCGTCAATATGCACGGCGTGACTGATACGCTGTATCAGGCTCTCTAAAGACCTCAGTTGCTCTGCACTCAGCATCGGCTCCCTCCCCTCGTCCTCACCTTGACCTGCCGGCATGAACGGGCTACCCTCGCAGCCCAACCCGACACGAAAGGAACACGGTGTGGCACAATCGACAATCCCCCTCTGGATCGTGGCTCTGCAGCAACGCGATCCGCACTTTGCCGAGACGTATCTGGCACAACGCGAACGTATCCTACAAGACGGCGCTATCCCGGCCAAATACAAAATCCTCATGACCATGATCGTTGATGCCATCACGGCCCATCCCGACGGCGTCGCGAACATCGCGCAACGCGCCCGTGCAGCTGGCGCCACGGAAGCGGAAGTCACTGAAGCGGTAGAGGTGGCCTATCTGTTCGGTGGCACACCAGCGTTGGTGACTGCCGTGAACGCCTTCCGGTAACCAGCCCGTGTAGCGTGGGCGGCAAGAGCACGGCAAGAAGGGCCTCGGGGCGTGGGGATATACGATGTGTAGGGAAAACCTGAGAGCAGGAGGTACGATGACCCAGCAAGCACTCGCAGGGGTGAAAGCCCTGACCTTTGATGTCTTTGGAACCGTCGTGAATTGGCGTGGCAGTATCATCCAGCAAGGGAAGGCGTTTGGGGACGCCCGGGGCCTGACCATTGACTGGGGGCGTTTTGCCGACGAATGGCGCCGTGGTTATCAGCCCTCTATGCAGCGGGTGCGCACCGGGGAACTCCCGTGGACGACGATTGACATCCTGCATCGCCAGATCCTCGACGAGTTGATCGTGACGTACGGCATGACGGGCTTGAGCGAGGCGGAGAAAGACCACCTCAATCGCGTCTGGCACCGTCTCTCCGGGTGGCCAGACACCATCGCAGGTTTGACGCGCCTGCGTACACGCTACATTTTATCCACACTCTCCAACGGCAATGTGGCGTTGCTGACCAATATGGCCAAGTATGCTGGTTTGCCGTGGGATTGTATTTTGTCGGCGGAGTTAGCCAAACACTACAAGCCGGACCCGGAAACGTATCTCACGGCGGCAGCCCTCTTGGGTCTACGACCTGATGAAGTCATGATGGTGGCAGCGCATAAAAACGATTTGCGCGCCGCGCAGGCGGTGGGTTTACAAACGGCCTTTGTCACGCGCCCGATGGAATTTGGCCCCGAGCGTACGCCTGATCTGACGCCTGATCCGGCGTTTACCATCCATGCGGTAGATTTTAACGATTTGGCCGCCCAACTCGGCGTGTGATTCGACTGGGTGACGCCACGCAGAGGCTGGCGAGCGGTGTGGGGTTAGAGCGGCATGGGGAGCGCATCATCATCGGGCAGGGCGACACACGCCTCCTGAAAATCCGGCATATCCTCATCAAGATCCTCAGGGAACAGCCGTTGCCACCGCCGCCGCACGCCAGCCACGGCGGCGGCAGACGAGGTCCAGTTGTGGCATAGATGCACTGTCGGTACCACACGGCTGATCTGATGCTCGACGATTTTCCCTTCCCACTCACCGTCCACCGCACGGATGCTCACTTCAAAGGCGCTGTCACCTTTGCTCACTACCATCCGGTATCCTTTGCAGTCTTTTGTGAGGGGCTGCGCCACCAGCCCCATCCCCACCTAGGCCAGCGGGAGGGCGACCACTTCGCCAGAGGTTAGGCTGCGATGCACGGCCTCGGTAAATTCCATATACTTCACGCCATCGGCAAACGTGGTGAAACAGATAGGTTCTTCCCCACGAATGGCGCCAATAAACTCGGCCTCCACACGCCAAAAGCCCTCTTTCTCCGGGGCGATGGGGATCTCCTGCAAGGCTTTGTCGCCCCGCTTGGCGCCGAACAGCTTGCGGCTCTCCTGGTCATAATGCAGCGTACCGTCGCTGCCAAAGAGCCAGGCCCCAGGGCTGGGCGCCAGACCACAGACCGTGCTAAAGGTGTAGGTCACCTGGGCGCCATTGGGCAGATCCGCAATCATGTCCAGGTGATCTGGCACGTCGACAGTGCCCAGTGCACCGCTTTCCTCGTTGCGGCGCTGCGGGGTAAAAATGCGGCCCCGGGCAAAGACGTTCTGCACGGAGCCCACCCAGCGCATCGCCGCTTCGTACCAGATGCCCATATTCATGATGTTATAGCCGCTGAGCGTCTGACGCTGCCGCCAGTGCAGGGGGGCCGCAGGATCGCCAAAGGTCGGGGCCCCGCCGCTCAGGCGCACGGTGTAAAGGTCACCAACATACCCGGCGGCGAGGAGATCGGAGATGGTCGCATCGACGCGGAAGGTCAACGGAGACGGCACGATTTGGGCGATCTGCGTGGGATGGGCGTGCGCAGCGGCGAGCATGGCGCGGGCTTCAGAGGCGTTCATGGCCATACGCGCTTCGCACAACACGTGCTTGCCGGCGGCGAGTACAGCGCAGGAAATTTCGCGGTGCATGTACGGCCAGGTGCCAATGAGGATGGCATCGGTATCGTCAGCGGCGACCAATGCCTGCCAGGTGTCATAGACTTTGGGAATACGAAACGCCTCTGCAGCCCGTTGGGAAGACGCGTGACTGCGATTACAGACGCTGACCAGCTCCACGTCGGGGATGGCTTGCAGTCCTGGGATGTGGCGTACACGGGTGTTATTCCCCGCACCAACGATGCCGATACGAATGGGCGTAGGCATGCTGTCTCTCCTTGATAAAATGCCCTACAGGGTCGTGCCACCTTGGAGGGCAGATTATTTCGCGAGTGCGGGGTGCTGTCAATCCCCTCGTGCGTTATTGGTAGAGCTGCTGCCAGGCCTGGCGGCCACACGTTTCCCTCGGGGGATTTGTATCGGCTTTAAAGATGTCACCGGTGGAACCGCTGCTGTAGGCGGCGTCTGGACGCCCGCCACAGGGACATGGGACACCGCCACAGTCGCCACCGCCGCCGCCGCCACCACCAGCGCCAGCGCCACCACGCAACACCTTCGGGGTGGCCAGAATGCCTTCGGTCGAGGCCATACCGCTTGGGGAGATGAGCGTCGGCGTGGCGTTAATCGTTACCGTCACTTGGTCAGCCGCCGTAAAGACCCCGTCGTTATTCAGATCAAACGCCGGATGTGTGAGCGGTGCGCCGTTGGCCGCGTTGAGCTCCATCAGAAAACTTGTTCCACCAAAACTACAGATGTTCGGGTCGGGAATCAGGGTCGTCAACATCAAACGCCCAGCACGCAACAGCGGAGTGCTCACTTGCCGCTCGCCTGTCGTGGGCCAATCCATATAAAAGCCCCGTTGCGTCTGCCAGTTGACGCTGTTCTGCGTCGACACACGTACGGTCTTGCCACTGACGGCCACGGTCGTGAGTACAGACTGTTGCTGCAGATTACTCCGGCCCAGTATCGGCAACTCCTCACCGGGCACCACATTAGGCTTATCCCAGATGGTATACATCGTCTGGGTCTTCGTGCTGGCGTCGACGATTTTATCGGTCGTCTCAATGTATTTTCCCGTCCCGAAATACACCAGATAGCCCACCCCAACGCGTTCAGGATGTTCCCCCACTTCTGGTCGTACAGTAATAGGCTGGACATTTCCATCGGCATCTTTCGCGGTATACAGGGGGCGCGGCTTCCCCGCGCTATCGGTATACCGCACCTTCCACTGGCTGGGGTCAGCACTGCTGACATCGAAGGTCCACATGTTGCCCTGCAAGTCTCCAGCCACCACGTACTCCACCGTGGTATTGCCATTGGTATCTATCGGGGCTGGGGTGGCTAAACCGTTCGGCGTCGCGACGCTGCCGACACCGGTGTCGATCTTGATATAGTCGATGTCCTTCTGCCACGTGCCACTGGCCCGACCATCGAGAAACACAATAAACAGTGAGGCTGTGCCAGTTGTACTGGTTGTTGAGGATCCGTCATTGATAGAATTGTTGTAACCATTACCAAACACTGCGGCCCAACGTCCGTTGGCCATGCGGACAATGGCGGGTTGAGCAAACGACACGCCGAGATCTTTATCATCCGCATCGGTAAATTCCCACAGCACCAGCTTAGAGGCATTACCCTCCGAGAACGTGGAGGAATCCGTAATGTCTAAGGCATAATAGCCCTGGCCACCAGTGCGCAGACCACCCACCAGCACTGTCCGCCATATGGGAGTGCCGTTGCGATTAAAATCGCCGAACACATCACCCGCCGTTGGGGAGCCATCTGTGTAATAGAGATGGGCATAGGATGGGGAGGTCAATTTCGACATTTTGGGCATGAGCACACTCGGCAGATACGCCAGCACTTCGCGTCCTGTCGCGGCCTCAAGAGCATGGAGATAGCCGTCATTACTCCCCACCACCACCAGCGGCTTGCGCTGGGCATACGTGTTGCGGAAGGTGGCGTAGTCGCTCCCCAGGCTGTCGCTAAACGGTGGAGGGCCGACATATATTGGATCAGAATTGATCAGGTCTCCCAGTAAGTGCAAACGCACACGAAATCTATTGCCCTGCTCTTCATCCACCCTACTGCCACGCAAATAATTGAGACGCGCGAGGCCGAGGCCATCGTTAATCGTGCTGCTATTGGTATGGAGAGCGGTCTGCTGCGCCGGATCGAGGTCGCTCCAGCGGAAGGCAATACCGGCTTTGGTGGAAGGTTTATAGGTAAGAATGGTGCGCTTGGTATAGAAATCTTTATCATCTGCGACCGCCTTGTCGAGCACTGCCGCGCCATCCCACACCGCCGTGCCAACGTTGCCATGGTCGTCGATGGGGAGAGCCAGGAGTTGGCCGCTCCAGTCGCCGCTGTTGAAACGGGCTTGATAGATACGGCTATTAGTACTTTGAGATCCAGAATTTAAGGCTACTGATGCTGCTGAACTAGTACGATCAATTATATCCTTTAATGCATCATTAAGGGCACTCTCCAGGGTGCCCGGATCGGACCCGTTCAGATACAAGCCACGTCCATTGTAGGCCGCGTGCCGTAGATCGTCGATCTTGGCGGCAGAACTTGCAGCAGGGTCTGGCCACGTGAAGGGTAGCGTGGGATTTGTTGGGCTGCTGGTGAGGGTGCCGTCCAGGCCAAAGGAGATGGTATAGGTGACCATGTGTTGGTGTTTGGCCTCATCGACTCCCGGTGTGGTCGGCACGGTGTTGGCCAGCGAGGGCTGCAAATCGCGCTCATAGTAGTGCATGGCAATGTCCGCCAGGGTATGACTATAGGAGTCTTTATAGGCCCTGCCATCAAAGGCGGTGTTCTGATTGCCGTCGGCATTGGCGTTGGAGGAAGGCAAGGCGGAGAAAGATGCATTATCAAAGCCATCTGTAGCAAAAATCAGGAAATTTTGTTGGCAGGCCCCGCCTTGCGCGACTGGGAGAGCTGGGCAATCTGTGGAAAACAAGCTGCGTCCCGCCGCACACTCTAGATACTGCCCAATCTTATTCATGGTGACACGCAGCGGCGTACCACCATTGGCGTGTACGGCATACAGCGCATCGAGCAAGGCACGCTTGGCGCCAATAGTAGGATCGACTTCCATGAGTTTTATCGCAGTATTTACGCTTGTTACAGAGGATTTGATGCCATTGACATTGTTATGCAGCGTCACCAGGCCCATGCGCGTTCTCGTGGCATTCGCGATGAGGTTTCCATAGATGGCCTTGAAGACATATTCGCGGCTCCGATAATAACTAAACCAGTTCGCAAAGTTTTGCTGCGTCGCGGCGTTCGCGTTGCGGATGTAGACCACCGTTTCTTCGCCATTATCAAAGCGCCCATTCGAGTTGTTATCGCTCCAGTTATAATAGCGAAAGCCTTCCGTACTGCCACTACTCGGCCCGCGGGAGTCATCCTGCGTGAGATCGAGCTTGAGAGAGCTCGGGTTGTAGGGATTGTCTTTGGCATTATGGATGTCCATATCCGCGAAGGGCGTGCCGTTGGCATCCACACCAGCCCACGGTTTGTAGGTACGATTTGGGTTAAAGTACAAAGAGTTGAACTGATAATTGCGGAAACGCCACTCGGCATTGTCGGCCGTTTCGCAATTGTTGGAGCCGCCTCCAAAGGTGTTGGTTGTAAACGTCACACCATAGATATAGCCAGCGATACCATACGTAGACGTGCAGTCCGCACTACCATTTTGCGTGTTATCGCGATTCTTGATGGTCCCCGATCCCGCGGGGCTGGTGCCATCGCGCTGCGTACCGGCAAACGCTCCGTCTTTGGCAAAATCTTTCGTGAGCACTTCAAAGTCCATACTACCAGAATCATCAAAACTCAGCAGGACATTAGGCGCCACGTCCGTCCCCAAAAACAGCGGGACATCGCTGAGCACCAACGTGCCGGCAGCAGCACGGCTGTCATGCCCAACAAGACCACCCACAAGGGCGAGGCTGACACCTACACGTATACAACGGGACAACAGTCGCATATCTCCCATCCTTTGCCCTAGTATATACTACTAAAAACGTTTGGCAGCGATGGTGTCCATGAGCACCTGTGACGCATTGCCACCACCTATGCCCCGTCCTGTTACACGAAACAGGTTGGTCCCAGTCTCTCCATACTCGTGACCCTCGTTGTACTTATCCTTCTTAAATCCCTCTTCTGCGATCGTGTACCGGGGAGCCTTGCTCTGCCATTGCTGCATGCCAACAGGGAGCGGATTGACTGCGGAGGAATCGTCGTCCTTCCACTCGAGAGGCTGCGAGGTCGTCGTCTTCACGATCTGATACGTCGTGGGATTAAACGCCAGCATTGCCTGCGCGTACCGTCCGGCCCTCGTCCCTTCGTCGAGGTTGGCACGTGACGCGAAGCCGTCGACGGTCTTCTCACCCATAACGAGGGCGAGCTCGGCGGCATAGACCGCTTGTTGCGCACTCTTTTCATTTTTGGCAATATCACTTTCAATCCCGGAACCCGTGGTGGCAGCCATCCCAACCAGCGTCAGGATGGTGAGGGTCAACAGGCCCATCACCAGAATGGAACCGTGTTCGTTGTGCCATCTGCGACGTGTGCAAGCCATAGGCGCTCCTTAGAAGGAATTTTTGTAGAAATCCAGGGTAAAGGTCTTGGCAGCTTTGCCACGATTCTGCCAGGTGACCGTGAGATTCACCGTCTTCACGCCGACGAACGGGGTATCGGTGTCGACTCGCCATCGCATGCTATAGCCCGGGGGCACGTTCCGGTCCTCGTACGGAGTGGTTTGCCCCATAACCGTGAGGTCTGCCAGCGACGGGTCGGTATAGGGTACCGCCATCAGCTGCTCGATTTTCGCCTGCGCCAGGGCGGTCATACGGGTCAGACGACCCGAGGTTGCATTGGCCTGTATTGCCGTCAGTTGCATCCGCCCAAGTTCCGCGAAGGCTAGCGAGAAGATCGCCAGGGCCATGAGCACTTCGACGAGCGAAAAGCCTTTCTCAGATTGGATTCGCAGCATTGCACAACCCCTCAATACCGGTATAGGCGCAGTTCCGGGCCTGCACTATGGTGGTCAACAGACGCCGATAAAAATGCACGTTGGCACCGGTACGACAGGCAGGACAGAGGTCCGTGCCTCGTGCATTTCTGTATATCTCGGTATTTTTCACCTTGGCGTCTGGTCGGCGCGACCGCACCAGCAGGGAAACTTCGACGGAGCGAATGTTTTGGGGCAGCGTCGTGATGACTCCATTCACATCCAGATACACAAAACGCAGGGCATCCACGTGGTCGATCACCACCTCCCATGTCCCGCCCGGCACGGTAGTCGCCGGCACAAACCGTTGCAGCGTCCCAGTCGGGGCGTCAAAGCGGTAGGCAATTTGTTCGGCAGTGTTTGGTGCGACCGTGCTGTCGCCATCTGTATCGTTCTGCATGGCAATCATATCGTTCTGGAGCGCGTAATTAATGGTGAAGTTATTATTCGGAGCCGGCAAAGAAGCGACGAAGCCTACGCGAGCCTTCGAGAGGGGAGACTTGTAGCCCGCAGCACGGATATCCCTGGTGAGCACCGTCATCGCTGCACGCGCGCTTTGCTGGATTTCCATCACCTCATTCTGCGTCATATAGCTATGCTCTTGTGAGCTGAATATCTGGTACATGCTGGCCATAAGAGCGGAAGAGATGGTGATATAGAGTAACAACTCGACGAGACTGACGCCTGCTTGGTGCCGCAGGACTGCCCTGCATGTGTATATGTTTATTGCCATGACGAAGAGACCCATTTTTGGATTCTGGTATTCCCATTTGCCAAGGCTAACCCGACACGATAATAGCGCGTACTATCTCGCGCCGCGAGATAGGCAAATCCAGCATCACTCGAACCATTGGGCCTGAAAACGATCGTGCCGCGATCCACGGGAGGTGCAGCCTGTGGATGCTGAAAACGGACTGAGGCTCCGTATTGGGTATTGAAATCTACCCGTCTCGTCACCCTCCCAAGGCTATTACGGACTTCGTAGCCCTCCAGCCCGCCGGGATTAAAATTGACCGCCCAGGGCCTGTTGTCCTTAATGGCCCCCATTCTGGCGTTTTGCATATGGCCATAGAGCGCTGTGGTAGCATTTTTGAGTTGATAGGTGCGCGACCAAGCTTTGAAGTTAGGCCCTGCCATGGCAGCAATGATCCCTATGACTGCGGTGGCAACCAGAAGTTCCACCAGCGTAAACCCTTGTGATGCCTGACGGTGTCGTTGCATTGCTGCTCCTCTATGTGCTTGACATAGCTGCCTCGCACTATCGTGTATACCTAGAGATTTCATCAGGTATATGGCTTGTGTACTGTATATCAATGACCATTTTGCAAGCCTCAACATGCAGAGGGAGTGGTGAAGTGTCCTCACAGTGGCTTGTCGGCAGATTCTCGCAGAACTCAACAGTGCCGGACCAAAGATTGTGCAATACTGGTATCGTCGCCTGTTCCAGTCTATGATAGCGCTGTCAACATGACTGCGGCAGTCCTGACACCGTAGGCGTGACCGTCGGCACAGACGCCTAGGGCGCAGATAACAGAGGAAGACCTCATGAAAGTGACGCACATCAAGACGCGGATCATCAGCATGCCCGCCGATAATCCTCTCGTGATCGGGATTCCCGTGGGGGATGCCACCCGCGAATTTGTCACGCTGGAGTTAGGCACCGATGCTGGGGTGGAAGGCCTGGGTCTGACCTTCTTTGGTGGCCCCTTGACCGTGGCACTGCGAGATGCCGTCGACGCCTTAGGGGCGCTGGTCGTGGGGGAAAACCCCCTGCAGGTCGAAGCCATTGCGGCCAAGCTGCGCCAGGCCGCCAGCGGCGCCGGGCCTGGCGGGCTGTTTACATTGGCGCTGTCGGCCATTGACATTGCCCTGTGGGACATTAAAGGCAAAGCCCTTGGGCAATCGGTGCACGCGCTTCTCGGGGGCTACCGTGATCGGGTGCCGACCTATGCCAGCGGCGCCTTGATGCGGCAGCACCCTACCCCCTACCTCGCCGAGGCCGGACCACGCCTGGTGCAGATGGGTTTTCGGCAGATGAAGACCCAAATGGGGGCCGAACCCACAGTAGCGTTGGAAGTCGAGCGCATCCGGGTGTTACGGGAAGGTATTGGTGAGCATGTGGATCTCATGTGCGATATTAACCAGCTGTGGACGGTGAACCAGGCCATTGACATCGGCCGGCGTGTGGAACCCTATCATCTCTTCTGGCTCGAAGATGTGGTGGCGCACGACGACTATCAGGGCCTGGCGCGAGTCGCCGATGCGCTCACCACGCCCATTGCCGCCGGGGAGTACCAGTATGGGATCCGCCCCTTCCGCCACATGCTGGAGGCGCGTTCGATTGATATTGTCATGATTGACCTCCTGCGGGTGGGTGGGATTACGCAATGGATGAAAGTCGCTGGCATGGCGGAAGCGTTTAACGTGCCGGTGGTGAGCCACCTTATTCCCGAGATCCACGTGCACTTGATGGCCGCTATCCCGCATGGGCTCACCGTCGAGTATATGCCCTGGACGCTGCGGCTCTTTGAGGAGACCCCAACGATTGTGGCGGGCCAACTCGTGGTGCCGCACAAACCTGGCCTGGGGCTGGCGTTCGCTCAAGACATCTTGCGCACGTATCAGGTGAGTTAACGGCTGGCGTCCGCGCGGCGGGCACACGGTCATGGAGAGCCCCAAGGAGAGCGTGTCATGGCAGAGACCCACACGGTCACGTTTCATTTACGCAATGGCGAACAACGCGTCTACGTAGGCGTCACGCGCCTGGATACCTCACGGCCACATACCGTGCTGGTGTATCATCAGGACACTTTGATTGCGCAGATTGCCCGGCAGGATGTGCTCAAAACGACGCAACGCCTGTCGTGACCCTGCCCAGAAGGATCAGGCTATGCCGGTAGATATTGCCGATATTCAGCAACTTGTGGACGCCCAGGAGCACTGGCGCGGGCGCCAGACCATCAATCTCATCGCCAGTGAGAATCCCCAAAGCCCAGCCGTGCGCGCGTTGCAAAACTCCGACTTTATGGCCCGCTATGCCGAAGGCCACCCCAACAGGGGGGATGAGGTGCGGCGCTATTATCAGGGGACGCGCTACATTGACCAGATTGAGACCATGGCCCGGGAGGAACTCCTGGCGTTGACGCGCTGCCGACAAGCGGATGTGCGTCCAATTAGCGGCAACGCCGCCAACACGGCTCTGGCGTTGGGCTATTTACGGGGTGGCGACACGGTGATCGTCAACTCGACACCAGCCGGTGGCCACATCAGCCATAACACGATTGGTGTGTTTGGCCGCCGCATCCAGACCCGTGGTCTCTCCCTCAATCTGGAGGCACCGCGGGCTATTCCGTTGCACTATTTTCCCCTGGCGGAAGACCTGTATCATATCGACGTGCCCAAAAGTCTCGACCTCATCGCCCAGACCAAGCCGCGCCTGCTGGTCCTGGGCAAGAGTCTCATTTTGTTTCCCGAACCCGTGCAGGCCCTGGCGCCCCTCTGTCGTGAGCTGGGGATTCCGTTGCTCTATGACGCGGCCCATGTGTTTGGCCTGATTGTGGGCGGTCAGTTCCAAGACCCCTGGCGGGAGGGCGCGACCTGGGTGACCGCGAGCACCCATAAAACCTTTCCTGGCCCGCAGCGTGGCGTGATCCTGGCCGATCTTGACGAGGAGCAAGAGCGGCAATACTGGCCGTCTGCCGATCGCGGTGTGTTTCCGGGGTCGTCGAGCAATCATCACCTGCACACCCTCCCAGCCTTGGTGGTGGCGATTCGGGAGATGCGCCAGCACGCCACGGCCTACGCGGCGCAGATCGTCCGCAACGCGCAGACGCTGGGGCGGGCGCTCGACGATGAGGGCATTGGGGTTGAAGCACGCGATTTTGGCTATACCGCCAGTCATCAGCTGGCGGTCAACGTGGCAGCCTACGGGGGTGGGGTGGCTGTGGCACAACGCCTCGAGGCCAACGATATTATCGTGAATTACAATCTGTTGCCGTGGGATACGGAGCCACGCCGTCCTTCCGGGTTGCGCCTTGGCGTCCAGGAAATGACGCGCTATGGCATGCGCGAGGATGAGATGCAACGTCTGGCCGGGTTAGTCAGCGATGCCATCAAAGGGAAAGATGTCCGCGAGGCGATCCACGCGTTGCGCGCCTCCTGTCGTACGCTACACTATGTCTAGCCTCTTGGGCAGGCGCATCCCCCAACAGGGTATGCCCCTAGAGATGACCTGCTACGACCTGTGGACACAGGGGAGCGGAGTACGCCTCCGTTCCGGCAACACAACAGCTGAGGGAGCTTGCATGACAACGATCTGGCAACGCGTCGGGTGGTCCATAGGCATCGCGGGGTTCCTGGTCGCCTGTAGTAGTCAGCAGATACCTCAGACCACGCTGCTCCCCAACACCCCGGGGCTCGAAAGCGTCTATCAGGATGGCCGCCTCGCTTTCAAGGCGCAACGCTACCCCGAAGCCGCGCGGCATTTTGCGCGTGTCGCCGCGGCAGATCCAGGGCATCTCAAAGCGCGCCTCAATTGGGCCGCGGCCTTGTCGTACAGTAATAAACCCGCCGAAGCCATTGTGCAGTGCCAAAACGTCTTGGACCGCGATCCGACGAATGCGGAAGCCTATTATCAGTGGGGCGCCGTGTTAGTACGGCAGGGACAACATCAGGAAGCGCTGGAGAAGATCGAGCAAGCGTTGGCCTTGAAACCCATCACCGAACTGTTACAAGAGGCTCCTGCCATGCAACAGTCGCTGCGCGCTTACCTCAGTCGGCAACGGCCCCAGCGTACCGATGCGGAAGTTGTACGCCCTAGCGCTGGAGGCGACAGTAGCCAGGCCAATCGTAGTACACCGGTCGGACAGTAACATGCGCCCCACACCTCCATGCGGGGGATACTGGGCTCAACAACCCACGCTGGCCGCAGCCAGGCTGACAGGGTCTCTCCCATGAGCAGATGCCCCTTCTCGGAAAAGATGCGTGGCAGCGTTGGCGTCCCGTTGGTGGGGTGCCCCACAGATGCCACACGTCCAGAGACGCTAAGCATTCGGCAAGGCGCTGGGCTCCTGCTCTGCCATCTCGGCGCTGCGGAGTTCGACGACGACCGTGACGCCCCTACCGCCCTCACTGTATACGGACAGGGTGCCCTGATGCGCACGGATGATCGTGCGGGCAATGCTGAGCCCGAGGCCCATAGCCTTCGCACGATCTTTCGTGGTAAAAAAGGGGGTAAAAATGTGCGGCATATGTTCGCCCGTAATACCTGACCCCGTATCGACAATGTCGACCCGCTGGCCTGTCTCGTGCTGCGTAGTCCGCAGATGCAAGACGCGCGTTGGGCCGTAAGCGGCCATCGCTTGACACGCATTCGTCAGAATGTGCATAAAGGCTTGTTGGATTTGTGGCACATCGAGTGGTATTGGCGGCAGCTCTTCGTCGTATTCCGCCTGGACAGTAATTTTTCCCATCCGCAGATCGTAGGATTTCCGTTTTAACGCCTCGCCTAAGACAGCATTGAGCTGCTCGGGACGCTTGTGCAGGGGCGGAGGTTCCCCAAAGGTCAGAAAGTGGTGGAGGGTATCTGTGGCCCGCTGTGTTTCGTAGAGCATCCGCCGGCTGACTTCGTGCATCTGCCGATCTTCGACCTTGGTCATGAGCAGCTGGGCGTAGCGCAAGGCCTTGGTGAGTGGAGGACGCAAGACATGCGCCATCCGCGTCATCAGGTGATGTTGCGCGGTGAATGTGTTCGACTGCTGCAATTGATACTGGGCTAATTCCAGTTGCGAACTCTTTTCATGCACCACATGACGCAAGGCTAGCGCTGCCTCTTTGGCGTCTTCCAGCAAGCGCGCATTTTCCACCGCAAAACCGATGTGCCCAAGCAACGTCGACAAAAATTTCATATCGAATGTACTAAAGGCGCGCTGGCCACTTTTCTTCGAGAGGTTTAAGACCCCAATAATACGATCCTGCGCACGCAGAGGCATACAGATAAAAGAAGAGGCGTCGTACTTGGGATCATTCACTTTCTGGACACGTTCGTCCTGCTCCACGTCTTCCACCAGCATAGGCTCCCCGGTCTGCATCACTTTGCCCGCGATGCCTTCGCCGACGCGGACAGTCGTCCCTGCGACCACCGTCTCATCTAAGCCCTCGGCGGCGGCAATGCGGAGGATCTGTGTCGGGGCATCGAGCAGCATGATGGAACCAATTTGGGATTGGACGGCGGTCATGGCGCGGTGCAGTACCAGGTGGAGGACTTCCCTGATGTCCGGGACACGCGAGACGAGATCCGTTACGTCGCTTAACGTGGAGAGCTTATAGACCAAACTTGCCAGTTCGCTGGTATTGACTTTCAGTTCGGACAGAATTTTGTGAAATGACTCAGTGATGAGTGCCATTTCCGCAAAGTCATGCGCCTCCTGTGGCGTATCTAAGGTGTGCATAGCGCCCTGTTGCAACCGCACGACATCATGTGCGAGCTGACTGAGCTGACGTACGGTACGCAAAAACAGGAGAAAGCCGACAATAGCTATACAGACACTCAGGCCCAGAGAGAGCGCTGCGTCTGTCTCTTCAATGAGATGCTTCCGATCCAAGACGAAGAGAAAAAGTAGAAGGGGTATGAGAGAAGTGAGAATAAAAATGATCGCAGCTTTGTACCGTAACGTCTGTTGCCCTAGCCGCTTTCCTCTGGCCATCACTTTTCTCCTTGATCAACGCCTGCGACAGACGTGGGTCACCAGGGGCATACGGCCTTCTCTCCTTTCATGTCATGTGACGTGTACAAGCATAACGTGCATGTCTGGAGAATGCAACGTCCTCCCTGGCTACGCTCTGACGAGCGTGGGGGCATCCGCGGGCGTCAGCATCATGAGGAGCGCACTCCACACCTCAGCAGGTGTCAGAGGCTTCATCACCCGCGTGACTTGCGGCAGATCCCGCCAGTGTGCGGAGGAGGCGGTTGGCGTGGCGGCACTGAGGCACAGGATCAGGCCCCTGGCACAGGTGGGAGAGGCCAGCACCTCTTCAGCGAGTTGCCAGCTCTCCGTCCCTGGCAGGGTGGTATCCAGCAAGACCACGGCGAAAGGCTGCATGGCCTCTTGGGCCTGCTGTAACATGCTGCGGGCTTCGTGGACGCTGCCCACCGCTGTGGGCTGTAAGCCCCACTCGCTGAGGAGCGCCGTGAGCAGCCGTCGTTGGGTGGCATTATCATCCACGATTAAGACCGTGTTGGGAGACACGGGGGGGAGGATCATGGTCTCCATGGTCAACTCCGCGGTGTCCGGCAAGGTAGAACATGCGGTGAAATGGAACGTACTGCCTTCTCCTAGCGTACTCTCTAACCAGATCTCGCCTCCGAGCAAGGTGACGAGTTGCTGGCAAATGGCGAGCCCCAGCCCGGTACCGCCATACTGCCGTGTGGTCGAACTATCCGCCTGGGTAAAGGACTCAAAAATCAGGCGTTGCTTGTCAGGGGCAATGCCAATACCGGTATCGCGTACGGTACAGTGGACGAACAGCGTCAGCGCGTCATCTTCTGGCGGAGCACGCCGAGAACCCCCAGGAGACTGGTCGCGGGTGATTTCCACGACGACTTCCCCTGCCGCCGTAAATTTGAAGGCATTGCCGACTAAATTCACTAACACTTGGCGCCAACGTGTGATATCCCCTACCAACAGGTCTGGGACATCTGGATGGATGTAATAGAGCAATTCCACGCCCTCAGGCTGCAACGGAGCCAGCGTTTTGATCATGAAACCGAGATTTTCCCGCAGGGAAAAGAGGAGGGGCTCCAGGATCAGCTTCCCGGCTTCGATCTTGGCAAAATCCAGCAGATCGTTGAGGATTTGTAGTAACGACAGTGCGGAAGTTTTCACGAGGCCGAGATACTCTGTCTGGTCAGACGTGAGTGGCGTATCGAGGAGCAAGTCGGTCATCCCGATAATCCCATTCATGGGGGTACGGATTTCATGACTGATATTGGCCAGAAATTCGCTCTTTGCACGCGTCGCCGCTTCCGCAGCATCCCTGGCCGCGGCTTCGGCCGTATAGAGAGCAGCATTGCGCATGGCGACGGCGGCTTGCGCCACTAGACTCTCCAGGAGTCCTTGATTTTCCGGGGCAAATTGGAAAGGCTGGCGCCCAGTCAGCGCCAAGACGGCTAAGAGTGTCCCATCGAGGAGAATCGGCAGCGCCAAGAAACTCGTGAGCTCATGTTTCGCGAAACAGGCATGCTCGATAAAGCGGGCATCACTCGCCACATCGGGGACATGGAGGGGACGTCGCCGTAAGGCCACCCAGCCCACCCCGCCCTCGCCAAACGCCACCGTGGTCGTGGGAAAGTCGGAGCCCGAGCCCGAGCGCACGTCGGATGAGGAGCGTCGATGCAGTGTCTGCGCCGCCGCATCGACAATCCAGAAGCTGACCGTCTGTGCCCCCATAAGCGTCGCAGCCGCCTGCGCAATCTCGCTCAAAACCTGGCCAATATCAAGCGAGGAAGAAATCAACTGATTCAGACGGCTCAGCGTACGCAGACGAGCAAAACGGGTTTCCAGGGCTTCATAGAGCCGAGCGTTTTCAATGGCAATAGCGGCCTGCGCGGCGAACAAGACGAGCAGATCACGCTCGGCGGGGCCAAACACCCGGCCTGTCCGTTCATTATTCATGGTGAGCACCCCCAAGAGGCAGTCGCGATAGAGTAAGGGCTCCGCGAGAATGGCAAACAAGGGCCCTGCCGTGGACAATCCCTGCTCATCATTCACCATCATCCCGACCCGGCGTTGCGCCACCATCCCCGTCACGCCTTCGCCGAGGGGTACGCGGACCGCTTCCATCCAATCGCCAAGGCCATACCAGGCACGTGGAATCAACATCTCGGTGGCCATGTCCCAGAGATAGGTCGCTCCTGATGTCCCATGCACGAGCTCCACAGCCCGGCGTGTAATGATTTGGAGGAGCGTCGTCAGATCTAACTCGCGCGTGATTTCTCCCGTGACGGTCTGAATCACTTCCAGGTGCTGCGTGCGTTCTACCAGAAGGTCTCCCGTCTGGGTGTGTTGTTGTACCTCCTGGACCAAGCGTGTGTTGGCTTCCACTAGGGCGCGAGTACGCTCCTGCACGCGCAACTCGAGCGTGCTGTTGGCGTGTTGAATCTCTGCCACCCCTTGCTCTAAGACCGTGATCATCGAGCGAAAATTGCCTGCGAGCGCCTCGACGTCGGTCACCCGACTCGACGGCCAGTTCATCGCCTGGTGGTGCAGGAGTTTGGCGGGCAGATCCGTGGTGCTCTCGGCAAGACGCGCCAAGGGAGCCGTGATGTGGCGACTGAGGACGACAGCGAGCAGACAGGACAACGCCACGAGCCCCAACGTGAGCAAGAGGTGTTGGTGATAAAAACTGAGGAGCTGCGCTTCCGTGAATGCCATAGGCTGCGCATGGGTCATCAGCTGATGACCATGGAGCGCTATACGGAGTAAGGAGGGAAATAACACAAAGGCCATGAGGAGATGCATAACACTCTGTTGTAAGGAGATCGTGCTGGTGTCGGGCTTGTGCTGCGTCCAGCGCTGCAGCGGGAGATGGTGCATCAACACGCAGGCGACAGCCGCATTCGCTACCCCATGGAGGCCATACAGGAGCACGCGGACTTGGGTCACCGCGACATCCAGCTGCAGGAAGAGCGTCGAGAGGCCCCACATATAGGGCATCCCGAGGCACAGCCAGAACAGACTGTCAAGCACGAGGAAGCTGCGCCGCCCCCGCTGCCATGCGAGGCCGACGATCAGCACTTCTGCAGCCGCCAGCAGCAGGTCATAGGGCTGATGTCCGAGCATGAAAGGGTAGACGCCGGCGATGAGACTCGCTGCGCACCCCCACCATGGGCCATAGTACCGCACGACGAGCCAGACAGCGATACTGCCGAAAAACAGCACTCCCACTCCTGCCAGGGGTACGTGCACCACGTTGCTCGCACAACCAGCCAGGAGGAGAAGACACCACGTCGTAGCAGAGGTGATACTGGGCATGGACATCCCCCCACAGCCACACAGACCAACACGCGTTCTTGCAGCTCTCTGGTTTAGAGCCTATCTCGGTCGCTTCTCTCTCGGCCCCTCGGCATTGTAGGAGTGGCCGGCCGGTCACCCCTCCTGCGGCTCTTGATCCCAGTGAAACGGTACCTGCGCTGCGCACACCGTCCCACGCCTGCTCTCGCCCCCGTGTGGTTCCACGCGCGGGCCGGTGGGGTAAGACGAGACGCTGTGCCGACCCTGTCGCTCCAGCAGGCTCGCCGTGCAGCCGCTGGGGGCAACAATAACATACCTGGAACGGGAACCCCAGGGTTTACACGGTCAGCTCTTCTACTCTATTCCGTCCCGTGCCGCCTGTCTCGGCACGAGGGGTGTGTAGGGTATTTCCCTAGGATTGTGCTTGGGGCCTTCCTATGTTACAAGAAATCGTATCCGGAGGGTACGCGCGCCATCAGAGCGGCCAGGGCGGGGCACCCACAGTGATGCGGTGGAAAGGAAGAGGGGTATGATAGAAAGCGGGGCGCTGCCACGGGTGCTCATTATCGATGACGATACAAGCCTTTTAGAATCCTACATGGTGTTGCTCGAGGACGAATTCCAGGTCTACACAGCAGAGACGGGTGAGGCGGGCTTGGAGCTGCTGCGTCGTGAGGATGTCCACATGGCCCTGCTGGATGTGCGCTTGCCAGGTATTGATGGGTTAGAAGTGTTACGCCGCATCAAAGTGCTGGATGAGAATATTGACGTCATCATGATCACCGCCGACCGGAATATGCGTATCGCCGTTGACGCCATCAAACTCGGTGCGTACGACTATATCGTCAAGCCTTTTGAAATCGACGACATCCTGTCGTTGTTACGCCGTACCATGGAACATCAGAGTTTGCTCCGTGAGGTGCTGTACCTACGTGCCGAAGTCGATAGCCGTCATGAGATGGGTAATGTGGTGGGCCGCAGTGCGAAGATGCGCCAGATTTATGACCTCGTCACCCGCGTGGCCGATACGAATGCCACGGTACTCGTGAACGGGGAAAGCGGAGTCGGCAAAGAATTGATTGCGCGGGCTATTCATCAGCAAAGCCAGCGACGTGCCAACCCGTTCGTGGCCGTCAACTGTGCGGCCATCTCGGAACATCTCGTCGAGAGCGAACTCTTTGGACACGAGCGCGGGGCTTTCACCGGCGCCGTGGAGATGCATCGTGGCAAATTTGAGCTCGCCCATACGGGGACGCTGTTTCTCGATGAGGTGGGGAGTTTACGGGTCGATCTCCAAGCCAAGCTGTTACGGGTGATCCAAGAACGGGAATTTGAGCGCGTCGGGGGCAGCAAAACGATTCGAGTCGATGTACGTATTGTCGCCGCCTCGAATCAGGATCTCCGGCAGATGGTGGCGGAACGCACGTTCCGCGATGACCTCTTTTACCGTCTCAATGTTGTGCCGATCCACGTGCCTCCCTTACGCGAGCGCCGTGAAGATATCCCCCTGCTCGCCCAGCATTTTCTCGTCAAGTATAACAAAGCCTTCGGTCGCCAGGTGCAAGGACTGACGCCGGAAGCCCTGACGATCCTGACGCATTATCACTGGCCAGGCAACGTGCGGGAACTCGAAAACATTATTGGACGCCTCGTCGCCATCAGCCGTCACCGCGTGCTCGAGGCCGAAGATATGCCACTCGACCTGCAATCGGTGCGTAGCCAAATGGCCGAAGATATCCTGGCCACTGGCGCGGACCTCCGGCAGGCGCGAGCCGAGTTTGAGCGCCACTATATCCTGCAAACGCTTGATCAGTGTGGGTGGAATCAGACAGAAACCGCGAAGCGTTTGGGGATTCATCGCAACACCTTACTCACGAAATTGGATCTGCTCCATATCCGCCCGCTCTCGCCTTTGGAGTAAACCGTTCCTCACGCTCTGTGGTGACGCGAGGCGCCTGAGTGCGCTCGAGGCGCCTGTGCCTCGTCGCGTCTCTCCAGGCCGCGTGCGCCGTGCCGTGCTCCCTCCACCTCCCTATGCCGTCCCAGAGATGTCTTGCAGCGCTTGCGTGCCGCTGACATCTGCGTCAACCTGCCATCCGACCTCGCGTCGCCACAGCCCACTCTAGGTCCATATTGTCCCTCATACATCCACACCCTGGCCCAGATGTCGCCCAACTCTACGCCCCGCTTCTCGTCATATAGGTACACCATAGCCTTTTCGTCCACACGCCCCATGTGACTGTGCCCTAGCAATAGACAGAAGAAACCGCGCGCCAGCCTCCACTTTTGCCATCCTTATGCCCTACAAAATAGGCAGAACGCCCTGAAAAATAGGCAGATCTTAACATACTGTTTCTTAAAGAGTTTTCTCGTGCGTAGGCGATGTTCTCTTCACAGGGCTCTCCATGTTTGTCTGTGCACTGCCTAGCGATTCATGTCATCCCATTGTTGCACTGCATGTGTAAGACATTGAAAATTAACAACTAAATTTTTTATTTTTTATATACATATTGTGGCACACATGTTGCTTTTGTATACAACTCGAAAGCAATGAACGGTGAATATATAAAGGATAATTGAAAGTCGATTGCACGAAGGTGTAAATTTTAATTTTGAATAGTGTTTATAAAGATAAACACTATTTGATCGTGTTTTATGTAAAAGCTTATGACGATCATTTGTGAGGATGAACTATGAAACACGTGCTTGTGAGTGCGATGCTGGTCGTGGCTTTGTTGACCGTCAGTGGGGTGGGTCTGCCCACCGGCTTCGTGGGCACCGCGGTCGCCGATGATGGCGATGGCGGCGGCGACTGACCTGGGGCTGTCCGAAAGGCGCGAGAGAACCGAGAGACGATGTCGTCCATCACTTATGCAAAGGGACTGTATGAAACGCTTACTTGTGAGTGCGATGCTGGTCGTGGCTTTGTTG
>SXND01000279.1 GCA_005777235.1 Pseudomonadota bacterium | reverse complement strand
TGCGCACTCTCGCCGAACGCACCGTCGAAGCCCTCTGGAGCGCCATTGGTAAGATCTATGATGCGGTCACCCCATCCCATTGCAACAACTTCTTCTATAAAGCCGGATATGCAGTGCGTAAATTATGAAAATGCTCTAGCCAAGGCCCGTGCCGCAGCGAGCATGTCATGGTAGGTATGCCCACGCCCCAGGTTGCCGGCATATAAGGCGATTTTCTTCGACTGCCACTGGTTTTGGGCCAAGAAACGATTCTCGGCCCGCGCCACGCGCGGTAACGGGCGGTAGTCCCAGGGCGGGATCACCACACAAAACCCCGGCCGCGCTTGTCACGTGCTGTACTGTGCGAGCCGCCGGCGTTGACGTTCCCCGAGGCAAATCACCCCTGCCAGGGCCTGCAGCCCCAGTTCATTGAGTGTGGAGAGGAGACGCCATGGCAGCGTCTGCGGTCGGAGCAGACCGTCAGCCACCAGGACTTCGGGATAAAGATCCATCGTCCACCAGTAGACGCGCCGCTTTGCGCCGTACAGGAGACGTACCAACCAGGCGACACACACCAGAAACGGCGGGTCCGTCAGCAGCACACAGCGCTCCCAGCGCATGCATGGGATACACAGGCACGCCTGCAACCAAAACAGCAACCACACGCACAAGCGCGGCCATCCCGTGCCCACCCACAAGTAATGCACGAAGAGGCCTGCCGATGCCACTGGAGTCTCGGTGGCCGTGTCGGCATACGTATCACGGCAGGTCAAAATATGGACCTCATGCCCGTCGCGTTGTAAGACACGCACCACATCAGAAGCCATGCGGCCTGTGGGCACATGCTCGGTACCATAAAAGCGATTGACTAATAAGACACGCATAGAGGAGGATCGCTCAAGCCTGGAGACACTGATGCCAGCCTTGGATAATCTCTTCGAATGTCTGATCGAGACCGATCGTGACATCCCAGTGGGGATAATGGGCGTGCATCTTGCGCAGGTCGCTATAATAACAGATATGGTCTCCGATACGATGTGTTTCCAGATATTCATAGCGCATTTTCTTGCCAGTGAGCGCCTCGACCTTCGCAAAAGCTTCCAAAATCGAGATCGTGTTCGGCTTGCCGCCGCCGATGTTATACACTTCTCCGCAGCGTGGTGTCTCACAAAAGGCATGGATAAAACGGGCGACATCGCGACTGTGGATATTGTCGCGGACTTGCTTCCCCTTATACCCAAAAATGTTATAGGTGTGCTCTGCGAGGTTACACCGCACGAGATAACTGAGGAAACCATGCAATTCCACACCAGAATGCGACGGTCCGGTCAAACATCCACCGCGTAGGCAGCACGTCTTCATGCCAAAATATCGTCCATACTCCTGCGTCATGACATCCGCCGCCACCTTGCTCACACCAAAGAGCGAGTGGGTGGACTGATCAATGGGGAAGCTCTCCGGAATCCCTGCACTATAGGCAGGATCGTCGTAATCCCACCGTGTCTCCCATTCACGCAACGCAATGTTGTTGGGCGCATCGCCGTAGACTTTATTGGTTGACATCAACACAAAGACGGCATCAGGGGCATAACAACGCGTGGCTTCGAGCATATTGAGGGTGCCGACCGCATTCGTGTCGAAGTCGTCGAACGGAATGGCGGCAGCGCGATCATGGCTGGGTTGTGCGGCGGCGTGGACAATAGCCGCCGGACGCAGTGCTTGCACGACTTGTAAACATCTGGCCCGATCACGGATATCCACTTCATGATGCGTAAAAGATCGCAAGGTCGTCTCGAGGCGTCGTTGATTCCATCGGGTATCCCCTTGCGGCCCGAAAAAGGCTGCCCGCTGGTTGTTATCAAGGCCATAGACTTCCCAACCGATACTATCAAAGTAGGAACAAACCTCAGAACCGATCAGGCCGCTAGAGCCGGTGACTAGTATTTTCATGCGACAACCCCATGTGCGTAATGTGCGTTGCTTGCTCTCGGACACGCACCAGCCAATGGCGTGGGGCGCCTCAATGGAAAGATGTTGGGATCAGCGTCCCACTTCTTCACCCACCCGTGGGCCGCAAGGATGGGATGAGCCTCACCAATCGAGCAACCGCGCGGCAGATTGCGACAGTCCACCTGGCGTCATTAGAGAGTGTGCACGCATAGAGACCAGAAAATATCATAACATATTAATATATTAAGAAAGATAGAAAATCATTGCAGCGGCTCTCTACGCGAGAGTAGACCATTGCACTATGCAGAGCACGACACTAAAGAGGCATTCTGCGGAGCTCTGCTTGCCCGAGGGTCAAGGCCAGCGTGGCATCCATCTCCAGTGCAGGGGAGATATCCCATTCCACCAGCCCCATAAACGGCGCAATAAGATCTAAAATATCAGAGGGGACATCCGTTTCGAGGACGTAGATCAGCGCCTCCTTGGTTCTCCCAGGGCGTATCATGCTAACAATCAGTGCAGGTTTTTTCGCCAACGGGGTATGTTCGGCAATGAGACGCATGACCGCAGAGGTTTTGTCGGGCGTAAAGGAGCCGGTGACCATAAAGCGCATACGTTGGCCGCTGGCGAGCATACGCGGCGGTTCGCGCTGCGCCAAAGCCGCTTCTAAAGACGCTAACATCAGTTCTTCGGTTGTTTCGTGGACACGATGGGCCAGTTGTCGCAGCAGGTCTAGACAGATATGCGGTTGATCCTGTACGAGCTGGAGAAAATTCTGCTGGTCAATCTCAATGACTTCCGTCTCTTCCGCCGCACGTATCGTGGCAGAGCGTCGCGCGCCAGTCAGCAAGCTCATCTCGCCCACATATTGCCCGATCCCTAACGTCGCAATGACTTTTTCTGCCCCTTGGATGACGCGCTTCAAGATGTGCAGGCTGCCAGCGATGACATAATACATCGTGTCACCAAAGTCCCCCTCCTGGCATAAGGTCACACCCGCAGATACTCGCTGGTGTCGATAAGAGGCATTGGTCACCCAATCATTCGTCGCCACCTTAGAGCCTTTCCAGGTACTGACGGTAGGTGTCTTTATCAATGGCCTTCCGGTAAGCTTCCTCGGGAGTAATGAGCTTACGGCGGAGCAAGTCAAGAATGGCCTGATCCATCGTTTGCATGCCCTCACGGCGTCCTGTTTGGATCAGTGAAGGGATCTGATAGGTTTTCCCTTCACGAATAAGATTGGCCAGGGCAGTCGTCCCAACAAGAATTTCGGCGGCAATCACCCGGCCCTCACCGTCCGCACGGATGAGGAGTTGCTGCGCGATGACGCCTCGTAACGTCTCCGCCAACATCGTACGAATTTGGCTCTGCTGTTCCGAAGGAAACACATCAATGAGGCGATCGACCGTGGAGGCCGCCGTGCGCGTATGCAAGGTGCCAAAAACAAGATGACCCGTTTCTGCGGCCGTGGTGGCGAGCGAGATACTCTCGAGGTCGCGTAATTCTCCCAGAAGAATGATATCAGGGTCTTCACGCAAGACCGCACGGAGGGCAGCAGCGTAAGACATCGTATGCGCTCCCACCTCCCGCTGCGTGACGAGGCTTTTCTTGCTTTGATGAATGAATTCGAGTGGGTCTTCGATCGTGACAATGTGTTTGTCACTCTCTTGATTAATGTGGTCAATAATCGCCGCCAGCGTGGTCGATTTGCCACACCCCGTCGGCCCGGTGACCAAGACCAAGCCCTGCTCAAGACGTGCCAGCGTATAGACAACCTGCGGCAGGCCCAACTCTTCGAGGGTGCGCAAACGGTTCGGCAACAACCGAAATACGGCGCCCACACCTTGATGCTGGCGCAGCAAGTTGACACGAAAGCGCCCGATCGTTGGAATCTCATAGGCAAAATCAAGATCGTTACGCTCCACGAAGAGTTGCCGCTGACTCTCCGTCAGCAGCGCTAACAAGGCGGCTTCATACCCCTCCATCTCGCTGACATTGGGCAGGGGCTGCAGGCGCCCGTGCACCCGAATTAGGGGAGGCATGCCGGCGCGCACATGCAAATCAGAAGCCCCACACGCCAGTGCCTGTGCTAACCAGACATCAATCTGCGCCACGTGCTCTGTTCCCATCAGGCTTACAGCATACCGGGTAGCATAAAATAAGGCAGATACACGGCCCATACAATTAGCGCCACGAAGAGCCCCATAACAAATAACAACAACGGTTCCAAAATGCTGGAAAAGACGCTAATGCTATGATCCACATCCTCTTTATACATCTGTGCCAGCCGGAAAAGCACGGTATCCAACTGCCCGGCTTCTTCCCCAACCGCAATCACATCCACCGCCGAGGGAGGAAACACCGAAGATTGTCGTAAGGACGTCTCCAGGCGATTGCCCTGGTCGACTGAAGCGTAGACCAGGGCCAGTTCACCAGCTAATACGCTATTTTCCGCGTGTTCCTGCACGAGTTTCAAGGAGACGAGGATGGGCACACCCCCGCGCAGCAGGGTCGCGAGTGTTTGGGCAAAGCGTAGGATGCTCGCTTTGCTAAGCAGATCGCCTACGAGCGGCAAGCGTAATTTCAGCCGATCCCACTGCAAACGACCCCGCGGTGTCTGGATATAGGCGCTCGCCCCGAGAAGAAGCCCGATGACGACGAGGACACAGAGCCACCAGAAACGCGACAAAAAAGATGCCACCCCGATGACCAAGCGCGTTGGGAGCGGTAAGGAGACACTTTGGTCACGAAAAATTTCTGTAAACTCGGGAATGACGTAGGCGAGCATGAATAGGAGGACGGCGAACCCCACGCCCAGCACAGTCCCCGGATAGGCTAACGCCCGCCGTACTTTGCCGCGTATTTCTACACGCCGCTCCAATTCCTCCGCCACAAGCCGCAGGGAATCATCTAAGACCCCACCACGCTCAGCCACCTGAATGACCTGGACTGTCATAGTCGAAAATGCCTGTGGATGTTGCGCCAGCGCCTCGGAGAGGCTCTGCCCCACCTCAATGTCCGCGGCCACACGCTGGACCATCTGGCGCAAGGGAACATGACTCGTGCGCTCGGCCACTTGATAGAGCGCCTTCAACAGAGGCATCCCCACTTCGATGAGCAAGGCCAATTGACGCCAGAACACCGCGAGCTCTGGCTCGGGAATGTAACCAATCTTCAACCGCTGTTTCCAGCCAGTCTGCCCAGGCACGGTCTCAGACAAGAACCGTGCTCCCAGGGCAGTGACAGGACGGACATCAGCCAGCGAGCTTTCATCGCGCTCAGCCACAATACTGCTCCTTAGCGCTCCAGATGGTTAGAGGTAGACCTCACGCATGACCTCTTGTGGGGTGGTCAGGCCTGCGACAACTTTGGCAATACCGCTCTGCTGCAGGGTATGCATGCCTTCTGCCATAGCGGCCGCTTTGAGCCCCTGCTCACTCTCCTGGAGGATGATACGATGACGTAAGGTTTCACTAATACGACAAATCTCAAACAGCCCAGTGCGTCCCAGATAGCCCGTATAATAACATGTTTCACACCCAGAGCCGTAGGCAAATTGCCACGGACGTTCCTCAGGATTCAGCCCGAGCTGGCGTAACACCGCTGGCGTGGGCGTATACCACTGACGACATTCTTGACAGATACGGCGTACGAGACGCTGGGCCACCACCCCGCTGAGCGCGCTGGCGATCAAATAGGGTTGAATACCAAAATTGCCAAGTGTGGTAATAGCACTTGGGGCATCCACAGTATGTAAAGTACTAAATAGTTGTTGCCCCGTGAGCGCCGCGCGGACCGCAACGAGCGCGGTATCAACATCGCGGATTTCTCCCACCATCAGAATGTCGGCATCCTGTCGCAAGACCGAACGCAGGCCGCTGGCAAAGGTGAGACCGATTTTCGTATCAACTTCGACCTGATTGATGCCAGGGAGTTGGTATTCAATAGGGTCTTCGATGGTGACAATATTATTGGTCAAGATATTCACTTCGTTCAGGGCAGCATAGAGCGTCGTCGTCTTGCCACTGCCTATCGGGCCTGTCACGAGAATCATCCCTTGCGGCTTGGCAATTAAGTGCCGCAGGCGTTGCTCATCGTCGGATTGCAGGCCCAGCTGTTTCAGCCCGGTCAGCACGTTGCTCGCCTGCAGCAACCGTAAGACCACCTTTTCGCCGTGTGCTGTCGGAATCGTCGCTACCCGCATATGATAGACTTGGCCACTTAACTGAAACGATAGACGGCCATCCTGTGGCAGGCGGCGTTCGGTGATATTCATATCTGCCAAGACTTTAATGCGGGAGATAATGGACATCTCGAGCGCTTGTGGCACGGTCAACACGTCAAACAGCATGCCATCAATGCGGTAGCGCACCCGCATGCGCGGCACCTGCGGTTCAATGTGGATATCCGTCGCGCGGGCGCGAATCGCGCCTTCAAAAATCGCGGTCACGATCTGCACAGCCGTGGCGGTCTCCTCCACCGCGATAACGTGGCGGGCGATCTCGCGGGACGCCTGCGGTACCAGGGCCTGGCCTGGCTCTGGACTGACGGCCTCTGCCTCATAGGTACGCAGGGCCGGCACCACCATCCCCTGCATTTTGGCAATGTCTGTGACTTCCTGTGCCGTCAACAGACCAAGGTTGAGCACCGTACGCCATAAAGGATGCCCCGTGTGCTGTTGGGCCTCCAGAGCGGCGGTAAGCTGCTCCTGCGTCAAGCCACCACTTCCGAGTACATACTCGCGGAATGCTTGGTCAGGAATAGCGTAAGGGTCGACCAGTGGGGGTGGGCCATCTTCTCTGGCTTCGGGGAGGACGGCAGAACCTGCGAGGGCCGCGCCTGCGCTCTCTGCAGCTTGCCCATAGCGCAACAGTACGTCCTGCAAGGCAGCAAATGAGAGCGTCCCTGAGGCAATCAAGACTTGTAATGGGCTCGTGTCGGTCTGCCCGTCTCGCACGAGTACACGGGCGGCGGCTTCCGGGGTGAGAACGCCCGCCGCTTGTAACAAGGCCACGACTTGTTGCGCCGTCTCGGACTGCATCGCCTCTCCCTTCGCAGGGTTTAGTGTAACTGCCGCCAGTAGCGCAGGGCCGTCGCTTGCCCCGTACGTTCAACGACAACGAGCCGACGCGATACGCGCTCTTGACTCGTGCCAGCGAGGACACGCCCCGTAGCAACCAGACGAAAGGCACTCGACGTGACAGTCAGCAGGGCCCCCAGACGCGCAACGCCAGGCGTGCCAACCTCCGGCAGCCATGCCAAGGCTGCGAGGGTCCGAAAGTGTCGGTCATCGTCCGTGTCCTGTTGGGCGTCCTCGCCCTGACGATAGCGCATAATCGCCGCTACCATGGGTTGGGTCATGCCCGGGAGTGCGGCTAACACCACCGCTGATGCCGTATTGACATTAATTTTGCCATTGCCCCACACCGTGAGATAGGCACTGAGTCCCACCTGACTTTCCGATCCATGCCACGCTGACGGGGTGAGCAAGCCCTCCTGTACGACCTCTTCGGGAACACGCCAGGGGGTCTGTTGACGCCGTGCGACCAATTGTTCTGCCACAGTGGCCCCTATCCCAGGGAGTGCGGCGAGGAGAGCCGTCGGAGCGGTATTGAGGTTGACCCGGGCTTCTTCATCCCGTAGCCCATCACCCCACTTTCCCTGGCCGTCGATATGCTGAATATCGAACACCCCAGGCCCCAAGGCGCGTCCACGAAACGTGGGCGCCGAGGTGGTCCACGGTGCTTGCCAGGCGATACCCTCCTGCGCTACGCCATTGAGATAGGCAATGGCCCATTCGACGCCGGCTTTGGATAACAATTCTGCCGCCGTCTCATCCTGAAAACGGCGCGTTTGTGCCAAATCAACACGAGCCGCCGCACCAAGCGAGAACGCCATGATACCCAGGAGCGCCAGCAAACCCATGACGATCACTAGGGCATATCCCTTCCCGTGTTGAGACCATCCTCGTCGCTGTCTACACACTCGATGTCGCACCTCTCTGGCGATGCCTAGGGGTTTACTCAGCGGTGACTAGGGTGGCAAAACGTGACGTGCGGGGGCGGGCTCCGCCGCTTTGCACGACCAGGGTAATTTCGACGGCACGCGGCACAGCGGCGTGCTGCCAGGTGTCAGACCATGTCTGGCCATCAAAATACCGCGTCTGCAAGGCATGGAGATGCTCATGCACCAACAGCGAGCGTTCGTTGTGTGCCGCGTCTCCTGAGGCAACGACACGCCGCAGGGCCAGCGTGGTGCGATCGGCGACAGGGCTCAGCACGTAGCGGATGTACTGAGGCTGGCCGCTCTGCTCGGCCCCGAGATGGGCGCCACTGACCGCAGGAAACAGACGGAGCGCCAGTCGCTCGCTGCGCGCACCTTCTGGCACGACGGGCGCTGGCTGTGGCGCCAGGCCAGTAATACCATGCGGCACACCGCTAGAGAGCGCCCGCTGGACATCTTGCGTCACGATGTGCAGCGAGGTTCGTGCGGCTTGAGTCATACGGACTTCTTGCAAACCGTGATGATAGGAGCGCATCCCACTGTGCAGCAGTTGCCAAGCACTGCCGAGGATCACGGCACTCACGACCATCGCGCCAAGCATTTCAATGAGCGTTAATCCACGCGCAGTCCTGACAAATGTGTCCATGGATTCGCCCTGCCCCCACTTGCATGACCGCCCATCACTTGTCATGACGACTGATATAGGTCGCAAGCTGCACCTGATGCGTTGACGCTGGCCACGGCCACACCACCTTGACGTGCACCGCGACTAAATCTTCGGCTTCGAGCGCCCTCGTCATCTGCACACGGAACCGCTCTCCCACCACCTGCTGCTGATCGTCGACAAAGGGTTCAGGCGTCGTCGTCTGGGGCAGAGCCGCCAGCGCCGCAAAGCCGCGCAAACGTAGCTGTTCGAGATAATTCTTCCCCAGCAGTGTTGCCTGTACACGCTCGCTGGCCTGGCGTTCCGTTGCCAGATGGGTCGGAAAAGCATTCCGAAGGGCTGAGAGACCGAGGACCATAACAACCATCGCCATCATGGCGTCTATCAGACTAAACCCTCGCGGAGAGAGGAGTGACTTTCTATACATTATACGCTCGCAGCTAAACCTCAGAGATGTTGCCTGATCTTGTCAACACTAGAATGCTGGATTATAACGCAGAACTTGCCGAGAACGCAACTCTCGTCTCTGACTGGAGCATCGCCGCTGTCCATCGCAGTCGCTGTCTCCAGGGTGGCGGGTGACGCAGGTGTCTATACACGCGCAAGGCGCCATGATACACTCGGCTAGCGGTTGCACTCCCTGCCTATGGCACTGCGGTCTTTTCCACACGCGCCCCGCTGTGCAGGAGTGGTCCCCTATTCAGGAGGCGTGCATGGCACGTTGCACGTCGTATCGAGAAAGGCGTGGTGTATGCCCCGGTGTGTGGTGATCATCCCATCGCGCTATGCCTCATCGCGGTTTCCCGGTAAACCCCTCGCTCTCATTGCCGGCAAGCCGATGATTCAGCACGTAGTCGAGCGTTCCCGTCAGGCCAGCTGTGTCGATGGAGTGATCGTGGCCACGGATGATACGCGTATTGTCGCCGCAGTGCACGCCTGTGGCGGCGAGGCGGTGCTCACCTCGTCCGCCCATCTTACCGGTACGGACCGCATTGCCGAGGTGGCCACGCAGTTGACGTGTGACATCGTGGTCAACGTCCAAGGCGATGAGCCGGGGATTGCCCCGGCGGCGCTTGACGCGCTGGTGCAGCCGCTGCTCGATGACCCCGCCTTGCTGATGGCTACACTGGCCCGCCCCTTGCGTGATGTCGCGGAATTGCTCACGCCACACGTCACCAAGGTCGTGGTCGACCGGGCGGGCTATGCCCTGTATTTCTCCCGCTCCCCGCTCCCCTATGATCGTGCTGCCTGGCCACAGGCCCCACAACTTCTGGCTGCGGCTGGGACCACCCCGACCATTCCGCCCGGCTGTCAGGTCCATATGGGCCTCTACGCCTATCGCCGAGATTTTTTGTTGCAACTGGCGCAACTCCCCCAGACGCCACTGGAACAATTGGAGCAGCTGGAGCAACTCCGCGTCCTGGAATACGGCTATCGGATTCGGGTTGTGTCCACAACGTATGAGAGCGTGGGGGTGGATACACCGCAGGATGTGGCGCGGGCGGAACGCTTGCTCACGCCCAGTGCCTGAGCGCCGCGTCCACGAGATCACCCACAGCCCTGCAGCAGGAGGGAGCACGCAGTATGGCAGTCTATGGCTTAACAGGCGGCATCGGGGCCGGGAAATCGACGGTGTGCCGGATGCTGCAAGCGCTGGGCATTACCGTCCTGGCTGGCGATGACCTCGGACGGCAGGTTGTCGAGCCCGGGACGCCAGGGCTGGCCGCTCTTGTGGCGGCCTTTGGCACCGAGGTTCTCGAAAGTAGCGGTGCCCTGGATCGGCGCAAGCTTGGGGCCCTGGTGTTCGGGAACCGTGCCAAGCGCCGGCAGCTGGAAGACATCATGCACCCACTCGTGAAAAGCTACAGCCAGGCCCGTTTTGCCGAGCTCACCGCCGCCGGGGTGCCGATCATCATCTACGAATCGGCCCTGCTCTTTGAAACGCAGCGCCATCACGAGATGCGTGGTACCATTCTGGTCACTGCCAGTGAGGCGCAACGTATCGCCCGCGTGCAACAGCGTGATCACACCAGCGTAGACGCGGTGCGCGCCCGCATGCAGGCCCAACTCGATGACACCACCAAGCGCCAACTGGCCACGTATATCCTGGAGAACACCGGCGACCTCGCTGCCCTCCAGCGCCACGTCCAGACTGTCGTGACCACCCTGCGTCAAGCGGTCACCTCCCAGGCATAAGCACACGTCTACAGCTGCAGTGTGACGCTCACCGGGCAGTGATCCGACCCCTGTACGGCCGCTAAAATCTCCGCGCCGACGAGCTGAGGCAGTAAGGCGGCGGAGAGCAGCAGATAGTCAAGACGCCAGCCGATATTGCGCTCGCGAGCGCCGCCAAATTGGCGCCACCAGGTATAGTGGCCCGGCTGCTCGGGGTGTAGATGCCGAAAGGTATCGACAAAGCCACCATCAACGAACTGTTGAAAGCCGGCCCGTTCCTCCGGGGTGAAGCCGTGGGTTTTGACGTTCGCCTTGGGGTTGGCCAGATCAAGCGGCGTATGCGCCACATTCCAATCTCCCCCGCACACCACAGGCTTGTGCTGGGCCAACTCCTGGAGGTAGCCAAGGAAACAGCGATCCCAATCCTGGCGTTCCTCCAAACGGCTGAGGTCGCGCTTCGCATTGGGCACATACACTGAGACCACAAAACAGGCGGGAAACTCGGCGGTCAGGACGCGCCCTTCGTGATCGTGTCGGGCCACACCCATCCCCAGGCGGACATCCAGAGGTTTGGTCCGCGACAGCATGCCGGTCCCGGCATAGCCAGGCCTCTCGGCTCCGTACCAGGAGTGGTACGGATGTGAGGCCAGCTCCAGCGCGACTTGCCCTGGCTGTGCCTTCGTTTCCTGCAGGCAGATGACGTCCGGCTGGTACGTCGTGATACAGGGCGCCAACAGTTGTTTCCGCAGCACGGCGCGAATCCCATTGACGTTCCAGGAGATAATGTGCATGGCTCGTCCCTCTCAGCAGCAGTGCGTGGCACGCCTCAGATCACCAGAGTGGCGAGGAGCAACACCAATGCTTCGCTCAACTCATTGGTGGCTCCGAGCACATCGCCGGTAATCCCGCCAAGTCGGTGACGGGCATAACGCTGCATCCCCAACGTGGCCAGTCCCACGAGGCATCCTAGACCCACCCCGCGCAGGCCAGCACACCACAGCACAATCCCCAGCGCCACAACCAGCGCCCCGAGGAAATGCCGGTGGCGGATGCCCTGCACAAAGGGGGCGCCCAGGCCACCCGTGGCCCGGGCATAGAGCGAGAAGCATGCCAGTTGCACCATGGCATAGCGGCTCAGGGTGGCCATGAGCACCAACGTCGGACCCAGGGTGGTGGGCGGCACGGCCTGGAGACAGACGTATTTGATCAGTAACAGGAGGCTCACACCGGCGACCGCCATGGAACCCACATGCGGGTCTTTGAAGATGCGTAGCGCGTCTTCACGGGTATAACTGCCACTCAGACCGTCGATGAGGTCGGCCAGTCCATCACTATGCAGCCCGCCGGTTAGGAGCAACGACGCTGCCAGCAGCAGGACGCAGACCACCGCCGGCGGAAACAGCAGGCCGAGCAGCAGCGCGAGCCCCCACAGCAGCAGTCCCAGGCCCAGGCCCACCACGGGGTAATAGACCATCGAGCGGCCTAATGTCTCTGGTGTCCACGGGGCGTTGGACCGCAGCGGGCACACCGTGAGAAAACCGAACGCCTGTTGCACGCCATCAAACATGCTGGCCTTTCAACTGGCACGGAGCTTAAAGCGTTGGATCTTCCCCGTGGCCGTCTTGGGAAGGTCCGCCACAAACTCAATCCAGCGCGGGTATTTATACGGCGCGATCTTGGCCCTGACGAATGCTTGCAGGTCCAGCGCCAGCGGCGCGGAAGCCACATAGCCCTGACGCAGCACGACGTAGGCTTTGGGCTTCACCAGGGTATCGCTATCTTCGGCGCCGACCACCGCAACTTCAAAGACAGCCGGATGCTCTAACAGGGTATTTTCCACTTCAATTGGCGAGACCCAGATGCCACCGACCTTCAGCATGTCGTCGGCACGCCCGTCGTAGTAGTAAAACCCCTCGGCATCGCGATGGAACTTGTCGCCGGTGTTCAGCCAGTCGCCCAGCATGGTTTGCTGGCTTTTACGGTGTTTATTCCAGTAGAAGGGCGCCGTACTGTCGCCCTGCACCAGCAGCGTACCCACCTCGTCTGGCCCAACCTCCTGGCCGTGCTCATCGACGATCTTGGCGGCAAAGCCTGGGAACACTTCCCCCGTGCTACCCACCCGCACCCGACCAGGACGGTTGCCAATGAACACATAGAGGGCCTCAGTGGAACCGATCATGTCGCAGATGTCGAGGTGAAAACGCTGCTGCCAACGGCGCAAAATTTCCGGTGGCAACGATTCCCCCGCTGAGATACACAGGCGCAGCGAGCTGAGGTCATAGCGCGCGGCCGCGTCGGCCACTTGCAGCATCTGCGCGTACAGGGTGGGGACGGCGTAAAAGATCGTGGGCCGCTCACGGGTGATGGTCTCAAACAGTGCCTCAGGCGTCGGGCGGTCCGGCAGCAACACCGCCGAGGCGCCGAAGCGCATCGGGACATACATATTATTGCCGAGACCATAGGCAAAGAACAATTTGGCGGCGGAGAACGTCCGGTCAGCCGCCGTCATCTGGAACACCTGCTTCCCGACCAGATCACTGGCATAGAGCATGTCATGGTGCAAATGCACGGCCCCCTTGGGAAAGCCGGTGCTCCCCGAGCTGTACAGCCAGAAGGCCATGTCGTCCTTACTGGTCGGTGCCGCCTCCAGGGTACTGGACGCCTCAGCCAGCACGCGGTCGTAGGACAGGTGCGTCCCGGCGTCGCCGACCACGACCAGATGCCGCAGGGCCGGCAACTCATGGCGTATCGTCTCAATCTGCGGCAACAGGGCGGCGCTGATCATTAACACTTTGGCCCGGCTGTCCTGCAAGAGATAGCGATAATCCGCCGGACGCAGTAGGGTATTGAGGGGCACGGCCACGGCGCCCATCTTGATAGCCCCGAAGAAACTGTAGACAAACTCCGGACCATCCAGCAGTAACAAGGCGACGCGCTGTTCCGCCTCGACCCCGAGGGCGTGCAGGGCATTCCCCGTGCGGTTGACGTGCTCCAGAACGTCCTGATAGGTAATCTGTTGCCCGCCAGAGCAGAAGGCGGTCGTGCCACCGCGTCCAGCGACGATGTTGGCGTCCACATACGCCGTGGCCACATTCAACATCTCAGGCAGGGCTAATTCATCCATAGTGCTGTCCTTCACAACAGATGGGCCTGAAGCCACACGGGTTGGGGGCTTGGGCACGGTACGATACGAAGTCGGGTGCGACAAGTCAAGCCAGGGCTGTTTTCAACATACGCCTGCTCTTTTAAGAGGGCCTGCTGTGTCCCATGACCGAGGAAAGCCGCCATGTCCATCATGCAGGCACGCACGGATGCCGCACTGGCGGAGCTGATCGCCTTCATGGCCACGCAACTGCCGCACCACACCCCCCTGGTGGACCGGGACCGCTGGACGCGGTGGTCGGCGACGCGCCGGTCACTGGACCGGGCCTAACGCGGTGCCATGCGCAGGGCGCCGTCCAGGCGAATCGTCTCGCCATTGAGCATGACATTTTCGACAATATGCCGCGCCAGCGCGGCATACTCGTCTGGCCGTCCGAGGCGCTTGGGAAAGGGAATGGACGCGCTCAGCGCCAGTTGCGCCGGCTCCGGCAGGCCAGCGACCATTGGCGTCTCAAACACCCCCGGCGCAATCGCCATCACCCGAATGCCGTGCGCCGCGAACTCGCGGGCAATCGGCAGGGTCATGCCCGCCACCGCCGCCTTGGACGCGGCATACGCCGGCTGGCCAATCTGGCCGTCTAACGCCGCGACGGAGGCCGTGTTGATGATCACGCCACGCTCGCCTTCGGCATTGGGCGTATTCTGCATCATCACCGCCGCAGCCAGGCGGATGACATTAAACGTGCCGATCAGGTTGATCTGGATGACGCGCTCAAAGCGCTCCAACGGCAAGGGCCCCTGCCGACTAATGACGCGCTCCGCGGTGGCAATCCCGGCACAGTTCACCACGATGTGAATGCCGCCAAAGCGCTCTTGCGCCTGTGTCACGGCGCGTTGTACATCGTCACTCTGCGTGACGTCGGTGCGCACAAAGAGCCCGTGGCTGCCCAACTCGGCGGCCAGGGCCTGCCCGGCCTCGACATTGAGATCGCACAGGACGATCTGCGCCCCCGCCGAGTGGAATAGGCGTGCGGTTGCGGCGCCGAGGCCTGAGGCTCCTCCGGTAATGACTGCGACGCTGCCTGCAAACTGCATGGGTGCTCTCCTCTGGAGTCATAGTGGCTGCTCGTGCTGGAGAATCATAGGCAACAGGCCACAATCTTGCCAGGACTCCTTTCCTTGTGTCCGGGACTTTGCTACACATGGCTGCTTTGCAGCACATGGACGACGACCGGAGAGCCCTGTACAATGGCACAAGACGCATGAGCCAACGCATGAAGGAGACAGCACAATGCGATTCGCGGACCGCATGTCCCTCTTAGGGACCGAGACGGCATTTGAAGTCCTCGTCAAAGCCCGGGCCCTGGAGGCCACGGGCCGCGAGGTGGTGCACCTGGAAATTGGCGAGCCGGATTTTGACACGCCTCGGCATATTATCGAGGCTGCCAAAGACGCCCTGGATCAGGGCTATACCCATTACGGCCCCTCAGCAGGGCTACCAGAGTTGCGCGAAGCCATCGCCCAGGACGTGGCGCAGTCGCGTGGCACCAAGGTCAATGCCTCGCAGGTGGTGGTCACTCCGGGGGGCAAACCCATCATGTTCTTCGTGATCATGGCCCTAGCGCAGCCGGGCGATGAGGTCATTTACCCCAATCCGGGCTTTCCGATTTATGAGTCGGTGATTCGCTTCGTTGGCGCCACGCCCGTGCCCATCCCGCTGCGGGAAGCCAAAAGTTTTAGTCTGGATGTCAACGAATTGCGCGATCTGGTCACCGAGCGCACCCGCCTGATCATCCTCAATTCGCCGCAAAACCCGACGGGCGGCATCCTGCCGCAGGAAGACCTCAAAGCCATTGCCGAGATCGCCGTGCAGCGCGGCATTCCGGTGCTCACCGACGAGATCTACGCCCGCATGGTGTACGACGGCCAGTTTCGCAGCATCACGTCTTGCGAGGGCATGCAGGATCTCGGCATCATCCTCGACGGCTTTTCCAAAACCTACGCCATGACTGGCTGGCGTCTGGGGTACGGCGTCATGCCCGACGAACTGGCCACGCATGTCACGCGCCTGATGACCAATAGCAACTCCTGCACCTCGTCGTTCTCGCAGCGCGCCGCGGTGGCGGCCCTCACCGGCTCGCAGGCGGCGGTGGATACCATGATGGCGGAATTTCGGCAGCGTCGCGATCTGTTTATCAGCGGTCTCAACAGCATCCCCGGCTTCCACTGCGCCATGCCGGGCGGGGCGTTTTATGCCTTTCCGAATATCACAGAGGTCAGTAGCTCGTCCAAAGAATTAGCCGATTATCTGTTACAAACCGGCGGAGTGGCCTGTCTGGCCGGGGTGGATTTTGGCGCCTATGGCGAAGGCTATCTGCGTTTTTCGTATGCCAACTCGCAGGCCAATTTGCGCAAGGCGCTGGAGCGCATTGCCGACTGTGTGGACAAACTCGGGCATCGGGGGTAAAGCGATGGAAGCATTACGCATCAACGGCGCACGCCTGTGGCAGTCGCTCATGGAGATGGCCCGTATTGGTGCCACGCCGCGCGGCGGGGTGTGCCGCGTCGCCCTGACGGATGTTGACCGCCAGGGGCGCGACCTGTTCATCCGCTGGGCCCGTGAGGCTGGCTGCGAGGTCGAGATCGACCAGATGGGCAACATCTTTGCCCGGCGGGCTGGTACGGACAACACGCTGCCGCCGGTGCTTACCGGCAGTCATCTGGATACGCAGCCCACCGGCGGCAAGTTCGATGGCGTGTATGGCGTGCTGGCGGGCCTGGAAGTGGTGCGGACCTTGAACGATCACCACTATGCCACGCGCCATCCCGTCGAAGTGGTGGTGTGGACGAACGAAGAAGGCTCACGTTTTGCCCCGTCCATGGTGGCCTCCGGGGTGTTTGCCGGGGCTTATACGCTGGACTATGGCCTGTCTCTGGCCGATCTGCAGGGCGTCACCATCGGCCAGGAACTCGACCGCATTGGCTATGCTGGCCTGCGCCCGTGCGGTGGGCAACCCGTGCACACCTATTTTGAGGCGCATATCGAACAGGGGCCGATCCTGGAAGCCGCACGCCGCACGATTGGCGTGGTGCAGGGCTTGCAAGGGCAACGCTGGTTTGATTGTACGGTGCAGGGCATGGAGTCGCACGCCGGCACCACGCCGATGCCACGTCGGCGCGATGCCCTCGTGGGCGCCATGCGCATGGTGCAAGCGGTACAGGACGCGGCCCTGGCGCAGGCGCCGTTTGGGGTCGGCACGGTGGGGCAAATGCTGGTGCATCCGAACTCGCGCAATGTCATTCCGGGGCGGGTCGATTGCAGTATTGACCTGCGCCATCCCGACGACGCGGCGCTCACAGCCATGGCCGAGGCCGTACACGCGGCGCTGGATCGCCTTGGCGAGTTGCAGCTCACCGGCAGCCTGCACGAAATCTGGTACGCACCACCGACCCCGTTCCACTCCGGCCCTATCGCCGCGGTGCGGCGTGCTGCCGAGGGGTTGCACCTGCCGCACATGGATATGATCAGCGGCGCCGGGCACGATGCCAAATACCTGGCACAAGTCTGTCCCTCGGCGATGATCTTTATTCCCTGTAAGGACGGTATCAGTCACAATGAAATTGAAGATGCTAGCCCGGCGGATGTCGCTGCGGGGTGTGACGTGCTGCTCCAGGCCATTCTGGAGACGGCGACGCCCCACTAACCACTCTCCCCTCACGGAGTGCTTATATGGTCACAGCCCTGCCCCCACCCCCCGGCCCGCGCTCCCCAATCCCCGGTGGACAGATGCTGGCCTTCCGCCGCGATCCCATTGGCCTGCTGACGCGCTTGAGCCACACCTATGGCGATGTGGTGCGCTATCGCCTGGGGGCTGAGCGCATCACCCTGCTGAGTCACCCGGGTGATATTCAGGAGGTCATGGTCAGCCAGCAGCGCAACTTCACCAAAAGCCGGGCGTTACAATGGGCCAAATTTCTCCTGGGGGAAGGTTTGCTCACCAGCGAAGGCGAGCTGCACGTGCGGCAGCGTCGCTTGGCGCAACCTGCCTTTCAGCGGCAGCGCGTGCCGGCCTATGGCGCGAGCATGGTGGCAACGACCCAGCGCCTGCAACAGCGCTGGCAGGATGGCGAACACCGTGCGATCGACCACGAGATGAGCCATCTCACCCTCGCCATTGCCAGCAAGACCCTGTTTGACACGGATGTGGAAGCCGAGGCCCAGGCCATTGGCACAGCGCTGACCACGGTGCTGGACCTCTTTCCGCGCTTTATGCTGCCGCTGTATAACCTGATTGCCAAATTGCCGTTGCCGAGTAATCGGCGTGCCGCCCAGGCCACGCACCTGCTGGATACCATCGTGTATCGGATGATTCGCGAACGCCGGGCCAGGAGCACGGAGAGCGGGGACTTGCTGTCCATGCTATTGGCGGCGCGTGACGAGGAGGGCGACGGCAGTGGCATGAGTGATCAGCAACTGCGCGATGAAGTCATGACCCTCCTGCTGGCTGGGCATGAGACCACCGCGATGCTGTTGACCTGGACGTGGTATCTGTTGGCGCACAACCCGGAGGCGGAAGCGCAGTTGCACGCGGAGCTGGACACCGTCTTAGGCGGGCGCCTCCCCACTGTCGACGACATGCCGCGCTTGCCATACACCCGCATGGTCTTGGCGGAAACGCTGCGCCTCTATCCGCCGGCCTGGATCATTGGGCGACGCACGATCGAGGCCTACGAGGTCGGGGGGTATGCGCTCCCGGCGCAGGCGATTGTGGTGATGAGTCCCTATCTGACGCAACGTGATGCGCGGTTTTTTAGCGATCCTGCGGCGTTCCAGCCCCAGCGCTGGACGCCCGCGCTGGAAGCCGCGCTGCCCAAATTTGCCTATTTCCCCTTTGGCGGTGGGGCACGGCAGTGCATTGGCGAAAGTTTTGCCTGGATGGAAGGGACGTTGGCCCTCGCCACCCTGGCCCAGCAGTGGCAGATGCGCCTCGTACCCCATCACAGGGTAGCGCTCAAACCGCAGCTGACCCTGCGACCGAAATACGGCATGCGCATGATCGTCCAACGACGGTCTGGACACTGACATGGGCTGCGAGCCTCTCCCAGGAGGCCATCCCAAGACCCGTCCGTGTCATCGGGGCGACCATCCCGTCGTCCCCTCCTGGCATAGGCACGCAGCCCACTGCGGTCGCGCACCATCAATGGCGCACACCATGACCCGACCGTCGGGTCAGAGAGGAGCCACCATGCGAGTCTCCCTGATGCAGCACACGCTCATCATCCTCAGTCTCAGTAGCCTGCTCCTGGGCCTGTTGCCAGAGGCCAGTATGGCGCAGCCCCGTGTCGTCCGCAGTGGCCCGCAGACCGTGGCGTTGTTGGAACTGTACACCTCGGAAGGCTGTAACAGTTGTCCACCGGCGGATGAGTTCGTGCGCACGCTGGCTCCCAAAGGTTTGGGGTTGGACCGTGTGGTGCCGCTGGGCTTGCACGTCGATTACTGGGACAAGCTGGGCTGGCCCGACCGCTTTGCCCAGGCCATCTTCACGCAGCGCCAACGCGCCCTGGCCGCCCGCCAGCGCTCGCGGACCATTTACACGCCGCAATTGGTGCTGGATGGGCAAGCGTTCAACACCTGGAGCGCCATGGACGCTGCCGTGCAACGCCTCAACCAGACCCCATCCCGGGCCGATCTCAGCCTGGAGATCGCCTCCCAGACTGCTGCTGCGCTGGACGTGGTGGTGCAGGCCCGTGTCCCGGAAGCCCAGTCCCGTGCTGGCGTCCAGCTGTACGTGGCGCTGTATGAAAATCGTCTCACCAGCACAGTGACCGCCGGGGAAAACGCTGGGCACACGCTGCACCACGATGCGGTAGTGCGGCAATGGCTCGATCCGGTGGCACTGGATGCACAGGGTGCCGCACGCCGGCAGCACACCTTCGCGCTCCACGGCGACTGGAAAACCGCCGACCTGGGCCTGGTGGTCTTTGTGCAAGCGCCGGCGGGGGATGTCCTTCAGACGCTGGCGGTGCCACTGGGGCCGTAGCGCAGGCCCGCGGCGTAGCATCTATCCCTTCGGACTCGCCTCTGGCACACCAACGTGCGGTGTCTGGTGCGTGGTGTGCCCTCTTCACGCAAACAACTCATCCACGGCCATGTGCCAGCCAGGCACAGCCGGTTCCGCATCCGCACGTTCTCCGCGACGCAAGATCACCGGATGATCGGGGTCACTGGCTGTGTAGGATCGAATAACCTCAGGGCTCAGCAAGTCCACATCCCACACCACAAGCGTGCCCGCGGCGAAGGAGTCGGCGCGTTTGGCGGCCATCTCGCGTTCGGCGGCGGGGCCGTCGTCGTGTTCACTGTGAACCTCAACGGCAAAGATCGGGGCGCCTTCCGCACAGCGCATCCCCCTATGGGGTCCGACATGATACGCGGCGTCCGGGCTGAAGGCTTCCCGATGGGGAAGATGGACTGTGAATCCGACGCCATCAGGAAAGGCCCGCCCTCGTCCAGTGCCTCTGGCATAGGCTCTCAGGTTCACAGCAATTTCAAACCCCGCAGTGCCAGGATCTTCCCCGACTGGCGCCACATGCACAATCTCCCCGTTGACCAGTTCGGCCTTGCCCTCCACCCGGTATAAATCGTCGATGGTGGCGCGTGTGCTGAGACTCATGGTCCACCTCCTGTCCTGTGCCTGTGCAAGATAAAGCGCAGACTTTTCTCCATGGGGTCTCTGCAGAGAGCATAGCATGCCAGATACGCTCGCGTATAGGGCGCCCAGCCCCTGACCCAGCAGGCCTCTATGCGCCGCGTCGGACGATAGTATTGCGACGTATCTTGTCTGGCCTGATTGAAAAAATTACCGAGAGACCTTGGTCCTCCTCGCCACCGGCCTGGCGGGTATCCTCGGCTACGGCTGGCGGCAACGCCGGGCGCAGTCCTGAGCTGCGGATGGTTTCCTGCACGCCCCCTGGCCTGGTGCCTGGCTGCCCGACAGCGGGAGCGCCAAGCCAGGACAGGGGTTCGTAGCGTCCCACCCCAGTGCCCCTCCGGGAGCACCCGGCTCCAGAAGTCACGTTGGAGCCGGGCGCTCCCAGGAAAAGTCCTGGCACCCAGGTGAGCGCTAGCTGCCGCTTGCTGCGGATGGGGATGGCCGTGGTCGAGGATGTGGACAGAGACAGGGCTGTATCTCGTATACTCCACTGGCTCACTCATGCACATCTGTGCATGAAGGCCCGTGTGAGAGCCCTATCGTCTGGAAGCCCGACAAAGAGAAGTGCATGCATCCCATTATTGCGCCGGGCCAGCAGTCGGCAGCTTAAAGCCGAGGTAGGTGCCGTTGCTAATGCCCATCAGCCCAAGCATGGTGGCATCAAACTGCGGCATGGCCAAACTGAAGTAGACGCTGTTGAGAAAAAACAAGCCAAGAACCAGCGTCCAGGCAATCATCTGAAAGCGGTGCAAACTCGGGCTGTCCGTCTCCTGCACCAAGTCCAGGGCCATGCATTTGCACCATTATAGGACTGTTTATTCTAAATACACCTGCCGTTGCTGCAACACGGCCAGGCGCCGCTCTTGCCGTTGCACCGCCTCTGGCGTCGCGCCAGCCTGCTGGGCTACCGGGTTGGCCCGCTCTGCCGCCAGCAAGGCCGCCAGCGCGGGCGGCTGGGTGATGGCGAGTTCGGCAGCGGAGAGCACGTCGGCGGCTCGGAGCGCGCCTATCTTGACACTTTCGCTGATCAACACCGCCCCCAAGCCCGTGCTCGCACTGATACCGATAAGCACCAACTCCGATTGCGTCAGCGTGTTGTAGTCATCGGTGACGATCCACAGAAAGACATACGAGATGAGCACGACCAGGAACCAGAAGGCCATCTGCGTGCGTCCCAGGCTCATGTGCCACAAAGAGTCAGCGCCCAGGTCTTGCAGCAGATGGGTCTTGGTGGCCAGGAGCAGGAAGACGACCAGCAACAGGGCGACCACGATCACCCCTGAGGTCATCTGAAACGGGGAGGCGATCTGTAACACCACTTTGTGCATCATGAGGGCGCTCTGGAAGCCCTGATCGGTCGGCATTTCGTCGGTGTTTTGGTCCACGATGTTCGTTTGCCCCAGCGTCACGGTGACGGGGCGGGCGTGAAAACCTCGACCGCGTAATAAGTCCGTCCAGAGGGCTTTGTTGGTCTCCGTAACTTGCAGGCGAAAGCGCAGGTACCAGCGTTGGTGATACTCCGTGGCCGAGGTCCACCGTGGCGCTTCGGCAAACGCCCCGACGACCATCGGGCGCACATCGGTCAAGCGCTGGCCTTCGATGACCAGAAAGCACGACTGCTCCAGCCAGCGCTTGATATCGGCGCTCCAGAGGAAATCGCGCCAGTAGCGCTCCAGTGCATCGCTGGCTGCCAAGGCACTTTGTTGCTCTTTCGCGGGGAGGGTGGCGGCCTCGGCGCGTTGTTTTTTGACCGCATCAAACACCGGCGCATCCATGCTGATCTTGCTGCGTGGATCCTCTTTGCCCGAGCGGGTGAAGAGTTGGGCCAGCCAGCGTTCCGGGTTTTGCACCACCATGAGTACCTCCCGATTGCGGATGAGGGTGAAGGGTGCCTGGCCCGGCTGTGGCGCGCCCGAGACCTCCAACACTTGCAGGACTTTGTAGTCCCCATACGCCATCTGGGGCGGCCTGGGATCCGCCGCCCTAGCCGTTCTGCCAAGGCCACAGGTGAGCCCCAGGAGAGCGGCCACGACCAGCCACGTGGTGCCGTGTCCCCAGCCTCTGGAACGGGGCAGCCCAGCGGCGGCATCCCTGCGTGGCGTGGGCCGGGCGCTTGGGACGTGCTTCAAGGTGCGTGTGAGCCATTGCATGGTGCCGGTCTCCCTCCCTGCACTCGTGGTCGGCGTGACCGTCCCGCTGGGGCGACGGGCCTCCAGACGCTGTGGCGTTTATGTATCCAGAGTAGCAACGCCCTGGACAAAAGCCAAGCGCTTGTTACCAGGCCAGGGGGCTTGTCTAGTGGAGCGCCACGGCAGCCTTGCCTGCTATCCTCCTGTGGCAGCCTCACGCACCTGTGTCCACACCTGCCGCAACCCCTCCGGCAGGTCAGCCGGTGGCGCGGCCAGGGCGGCCAGGGTGGCATCCGCCGGGCCGCTGGCCAGGCGGCGCAGGTGGACGTCCTCCCTGCCCTGAAGGACGGGGCCTCCACTGCCGTGTTCCCCTCGCCCATTGAGGGCTCGGGAACCACAGGGATCTGATTGGCCGCTTGGGCATCGCGCCCGGCGCGCCCAGCGCCTCTCCCTCCCCGCCGTGAACGACGGGGCCTCCCGGCGCTTTTTGGCTAGCCAGGGTGCGGCAGGCGCGGCTGCAAGCTGGCGGCTGGCCGCGGACATCTCCACAAGAGTGCTTGGGCCATCCCTGGGAGCGCGGGCGTCCCGCCCGCCATCGGAGCGGGTGAGACGCCCGCGCTCCCAGGAACAGGCCATGGCACAAGAGGATCTGCGGCCGTGCCCTAGGGCCTATCCTGGGACAGGGCGGGGTCCGCCGCAGCGCCGCCCTGAGCCCGGCGGGCCAGTTCCGCCCGCGCCTCCGCCTGGCTTCCTAGTCGGCGGCCTGGGCCGCGTCGCCGCGGGCGCGGGCGATCCGGGCGAGACTGTGGTCGTCGCCGGGTAGTTCCCGGAGCAGGCCAAGGCTCTCGTTGATTTCCCGGGCCTGCTGCGCCTGCGCTGCCGCCGGCTCCAGGTCGCCCATGAGCAGGTAGAGCCGCGCCAACGGACTCCGGGCCATGGCCTCACCTGGCTGGTTGTGCCGGTCAAGCTGCATCTGCAGGCTCTCGTGCAGGAAGGGCTCGGCGTCGGCAAAGCGCTGCCGCGCGCTGGCCTCGTCGCCGCGCTGGCGGGCCGCTGCGCCTTCGAGCTGGCAGACGATACCGAGGTTCTGTGCCGTGATGCCGAGCATCGCGGTGTCGCCGCGTTGTCGGGCCAGGTCGCGGCAGCGCTCATACCACGCCCTGGCCTCGGCCAGGCGTCCAGCCTGCTGTGCAACGTTGCCGAGCAGGTTACAGGTCCGCATGATGCCGGCCTCGTCGTTGGCCTCCTGGAAGCGCCGCAGGGCCTGGGTGTATAGCTCTCCGGCGCGGTCGTAGTGCTGCCTGGCGTCGGCCAGACCGCCTTAATGTTGCAGGATTGTCCCCTCCAGCTCCCGGTCGCCAACCTGCCGGGCCTGTTGCAGGGCCTGGGCGTAGCGGTCCTCAGCCTCCTGGGAGCGGCCTTGCTGCCTCAGAATCGAGGCTATGTGCCCAAGCCCGGCGACAGCGTTACGGTTGCGCCCCAGGGTCTGGCCAATGGCCAGGGCGTGCTCTGCCGCGCTGAGAGCCTCGTCAAGACGCCCGGCGTCCTGCAGCGCATTGGCGAGATCGCCCAGGGTGGCGGAAAGGTGCACCAGCTCAGTAGCACTGGCGTTGCGTTGTTGGCTGGCCGCCGGGGTCTGGTCGGTGCGGAGATGCGCCATGGTCACGGACGGCGGCAAAATGGTCCCACACCATGAGCACCTGACGCTCCTGGAACAACTGGCGGGCGCGGGCCAGTTGTTCCGCCTGGGGTTGCGCTTCAAACACAGGGCCCTCCAGGTACGACCCCAGCACCTGGGCCAGGCGCTCCGCCGTCACGGGCTGCGCAAAACTCACAGAGCAGGCGCCGGCGGCACACAAGCCGGTGCGCGTCAGCCACGCGCCCGCCTCACGGGCCAGGGCCGTCTTGCCCCTGCCGCCCCTGGCGTGCCGCAGCACGGCCCGGTCCGTGGCAAGAGCGCGCTCCAGGGCG
>SXND01000278.1 GCA_005777235.1 Pseudomonadota bacterium | reverse complement strand
CCTTCCAGCAGTGCGCTCAGCCCGGTAGCCGTGGTCGCCCCAAACGACGCCAGCAAGTAGTCGGAATACAAATCTGCTATCGGTTGTGATTTCATACGGGCGATTCTACACTTTTTTCGTTCCAGTCGCGTAAGGTGAGATTCTTGATATAGCGGGAAAAATTGGCCTTGAGATGTTCCGGCACCCCGCCCCAGGTTTCGATCAGGCGTTCATAAATGTTTACCTGGTCTTTTAAGTAAGGGCGATCCGGGCCAAAGAAGGTTTTGAGCGATTTGGCGGCGAGTTCCCGCGCCTCGTGGTTATCGGCATCGCAATAGGCCATAGTGGAACTCAACCATTGGTCATTGATGACGCGGCCCACCGGCGTGGCGTGCTGGACATTTGCTTTATACTCTTTGATATGCTCGGCCAGGGAGGAGGGAGCTGCCACGCTGAGGGCCATGACACCAATACCCTTTTGCGCCGCGAGTTGATACGTCGCGGGCTGGAGCGCTGCAACCCAGATACGCGGATGCGGCTTCTGAAATGGCTTGGGGCGTACATCGCGCGGTGGCACCTTCCAGAAGCGGCCTTCCCACTCGAACATGCCGTCTTCCCAGGCTTTGGGGATCATCGCCAGCGCTTCTTCCCACATCTCACGCGTGTCACGCGGGTCAATACCCATGCCGATTTGCTCATACGGCGCCGAGCGCCCCGTGCCAAACTCGACGCGCCCGCCGGACAGGTGATCGACCATGGCGACGCGCTCCGCCACCCGCACGGGATGATGGTAGGGCAGGATCACCACGCCAAAGCCGAGACGGATGTTTTTGGTGAGTCGGCTCAGGGCACCAAAAATCACTTCCGGGCATGGCGACATGGAAAAACTGGTGAGGAAGTGATGCTCCACAAACCAGACCGTATCAAAGCCCATTTTATCGGCGAGCACGCACTGTTCAATGGTTTCTTCGATAACGGCGTGGTCATCGACCATGGGCCGTTGCATCTCATATGCCAGACTGAATCGCATGCTGTACTCCCTTCCCCAAGACCAAAGATTCTGAGCGCTGTGGCCCATGCAGTGTGGGCATTGTCGCAGAGCCAGGCGCAGAACGCAATGGCTACGTGGGCCGTCCGTACTGCGGGCATGCGAGGGGCATGCTGCACGGCCCCGTGGCTCACCGCGCCTGGAACACCTGTGTGGGCGTCAGCGCCAGCATGGGGAATGGCTGAGGCCTTATTGGTCCATTGTCGCGGCCCTGCGTTCCGTGCGACGCGCCAATAACGCTGGCGCCTCACCTGTATCGGTTATATATACAAATTAATCCCTAACAAAATGAATCTAGATTTCTGGTGTCAGGTGCACGCGCTTGTGAGGGGCTGCGGCGGCTGCGCCACCACACATCTCAAAGGCACAGTGCCAGGCCATCCGTTTTTTTGCTATCCTCACGAGCACACCGCTGGTCGTCGTGACCGTCCCCACATTGGTGCTATGTGCCCGTTGGTGAGGTTGGTCTCAGGAGGTGGCGACCCCATCACTGGCGACTGGCTGCGGCCTGATCCCGTGTGGGAGACTGCATGTCGCTTCCTCCCTCCTGCTCCCCACGGCGTTCCGGCCTCCTCATACCTCCTCATACTTGCACGTGTGGAGACTGTCATGCCCCCCTCGAAAGACGCGTGTCCTGAGCCGTGTCCCCCCGCCCTGACCATCCCGGAGCCCTCGGTGCTTCTGCCATCCTCCTCCCTCCCGCTCTCCACCCCTCATGCGGCGAGGATCGATAGCGGCGCCGCCGAGCACGGGGTGGCGGTGCCACCAGAGCGCACCCCCCAACCGGTCCGCCGGTTCGGCACCTGCACCGCCGACCGCGATGCCCTGGACGACTGGCTGCTTGACGGTGGTGTGCCCCCCGTCGCCATGGCCTCGACCGGCGTCTCCTGGATCCCCTGCGTCGAGCTCTGGGAGGCCCGGGGCCTGCAGGGCATGCTGCGCGACCCTCGTCAAGCCCAGCGTGCCCCCGGACGACCTCAACCCGATCGGCTTGACGGCCCATGGCTGCCACGCCTACCTGCCGATGGACGCCTCGCCGCCGCCTGCCGCCCTGCCGCGCAGGTCTGTGGGCTGCGCAGCGCGGTACGCCCCCCCAGATGCTCCTGACCTCTGGCGCACACCCTCGTCAGCCTAGGCATCAGGCCTGGCAACCGATGCACCGCACACGCTCCCAGGGCGTGCGCGACCTCACGGGCGTCACGGGGAGGGCCATCCTCCACGCCCTCCTCGCTGGGGAGCGCGCTCCGCTCCCCCTGGCCACGCTGCGCCACTCGCCCGGCCCACACCGGGAAGACGAGCGCGCCACAGCCCAACCAGGCACCGGGCGGACCGCGCCCCTCTGTGCCCTGCCGCAGGCCGTCACCTGGTCTCCAGGCTCTCCGCAACCGTGACCCGTGTGTGCCCAACACCTCCAGGCGCACCGCGGGACCTGGGCGGACACACGGGCCGGCCAGCCTTTCCCCCTGAAACCGCGCCGCCAGACAACCGCGCACGTACCGCGCGGTGAGGCTCGCCCCCCCCTCGAGCGCCTCGCAGGGGTCGAGCGGACGACCCTTGCGGGCATGGCAGAGGGCCCCGCCCTGGTCCTCCTCGCGGAGCGGGGCACGGCCAGGAGTCGCGGGCCCCGCGGCACGCCCTGTGGCCGTGGGCGAGGACGCGCCCCGCCGCCCAAGATGGCTGGGGGCACGGGACGCTCCCGCCGCGTGCCCCCCGGCGCGCGGCGTCTCGCCGCACGTACGGTCCTCCACGCGCGCACGGCGCTGGGCGCCTTCCCTCGACGGAGGCGCCGCCGATTGGGAGCCCCCAACGCCATCCCCGCGCCAGCCCCCACGCACGCCCGCGTGGTCGACAGCCTGTGACCACACGGGCGTGCCGCGGTGCCGCAGGGCCTCGACGCCTACGCGAGCCCGTCCCGCGCACGCACAGTTAAGGCGATCGTCCGCCCAGCGCCGGCCTTGGGCGACACGCTGGGGGCCCTCGGGCCCCCCGAGGTGTCGCACTGCAATGCGGGCCCCCCCCCGACCTCCGAAGCGGGCCCGCTACGACACCGGGGTCCCCTCGCCTGTGGGGGCAAGGGGGCGGGGTCTTCCCATCCCTGCAGAGGGCCTGCTGGAAGCCCCGATGCGCCCCGCTACGCCTCCCGCTGACGCCTCCCCCCGCCCACCCGCACCGGGTGAGTTCCTTGGGAGGGCGTGGCCTTTGCCCCTCCGGTGCCTTTAGACGTGGTGCTTCGCAATGATCTCCCGAATGGCCGGCACAAGTGCGTAGGGCACCTCCATGACCGTCTGCATCGCATCTGCAAACGCCGCCTCGTCTTCGGCCACGGCTTCATCTTCGGTTTGCTCCTCGTAGTGTACGAGGACCTTCCGCACCCGTTCTTCATCCCAGCCTCGTGGAAACGTCTGTTCGCTCATCGTGGTCCTTTCCGACGCTGCCGCCGTCGATAGGTAGTCAATGGCTTCCCCTGCAACTCGTATGCGGTGATGACAAAGAAACTTTCTGGCTCGGGGTCTGGCACATAGATGACTCGGAAGGTCCTCCCAGTCCGTGTCTGACCGATGGCCACACGAGAGCCTTCCCGACCACGGCGGTCTTCCCCTGGACGACGGATGACCTCTTCGTCTTCCTCTGCTGTGACGCCATGGGTGTAGATATGCGGCTCGCCAGTTGCCGGATCGCGGTAGAAGCGCACATGCATTCATCGTTCCCATCATATTTCGGTGGCCGCTCTGAAGCCCTAACGCCGCGCTTCACCGGCGCCGGGGCCCCCGACACCCGCCCCCACCACCAAGCCCCACGCCCCGGCGTCCGGTGCACGCGCTGGGGAGGGCCGGTGCGCCAGGGGGCCCGCCGCCTGGCCGGAGACCCGCCACCCTGGGAGGACGCCTGCCACCGCACACCCCCGCGGCATCTGGGACGCCCGCCCCGCGGCCAGGGGGCACGGGGGCCCGCCGGCCCCTAACGCCCCACGACGCTCCCAGGCCACCGGGCCCCCCGCAGACCCCACCAGCCCACGGATACCCGCCGCGCCAGACCTCACGCCAGGCTTCACCTGCTGCCGACAGCGGGAGCGGAGCGGACGCTGTTGGCAGTCAGGTGCAAGCCCTTGTTGGGCTGGGTGGGGCACGGCGTGCCACCTGAGGAGCCCGCCCCGTCTTCTGCCGCCCTCTCTCTCTCGCCGAGCCGCCTGCTGGCGACTGTCCCGCCCAGCCTGTGTCTGGCGGGCAGGGATGGACTGGGCGTACTGGCGATACACGTGGGCACCGACAATACGCTTGGGTACTAAAAATAGGCTGGAGCGATGACCTGGGATTTTTAACCGGGCCACAACGCTCTCCAGCGGTTCTTCCGCTCTGCATCCCGTTCGACATAGGGCTGATGGCCCACTTGTCGATAGTACGCGCTCAACTTCTGTCGTGCGGTATGGTCGAACAGGTGGAGATGGTCGTCTCCAGTGTCATGCCCATACCATACTTCGCACCCACACAGATGGGTTTCGAGCCATTCCGCGCAGGCGATGAACAGGGGAAGGTCGCCCCTTTCGTAGCCTAGCCCATAGTACGCCCGATGCAAGTTGATGTTCACCCAACAATCATCCGTGTCGTGCAGCGTGTGGGTTGGTATCGGCCCTTCCTCTGAATTTTTGACGAGGACCAACGGGCCATCGCTGTAAAAATGCTCTTCTGCATCGAGGGACAAGTCCTTGAGCAAGTTTGTACGCAGCACCTCAAGTGTCTCATGGTGAGGAGTGTACCTGAGTCTTGCCAGTAAGACAGCCCCGACAGGCATGATCTGCCTCCATGTTTCAAGAATTTTCTGGACTAAAAAGAGCCCAACGCCAGGGGTCAGCCGCTGGGAATGGCGGAAGCGAGGAACGAGCGGACGCTATTCCCAGTCGGCTGCACCCCATTGTTCGGCCTGCTTGGGGTAAGGGGGCTTGGGCTGCTGCCTTGGCTCTTCTGTGCTAGCTCCGCGCCCAGAAGCCCTTAGCGAGCAAGCACCAGAACATCCGTGTGTTTGTCGACAGCGCGGATGACGTTCTGGATCGCCTCGACTGCTGCCTCTTCAAAATACGCCTCCCCGCACTGCGTACACACCCAAGCAGGGATCGTATCGAGGATTACGTGATACCCCTTACGATCGATATGAAAGGGCGCCGCTCCTTGCTCCATCGTGCCGTGACAATAGAGACACTTCATACGGATTTCCTTGTACGCATATCGTCTTCCCATTGGTCGCTGTCGGGGAGATACGCGGTAATGATGGCTCAGTACTCGGCTTTTGGTGCGCAGACAACATGCAGAGGACGGGCAGCCGTCCCGTACCCAAGCAGCAAACAACTGTGCCCTCGCGGGTCTTCGGGATAATCTTCGATCACCTCGCCGGTGTCAACGACGTGTCGGACTTCTGCGGTACTGATCAACCGTTCAGATCGGGCCATCTGCTGCACAGCATGGGGAAGGAGCAAGATCTTTCTGGCTGCTGCCTGGCAGATTTGTTGCAAAATAGTTTTATTTGCTTCCATATCGGACGATTGTATAGGCAGTGAGGCTCTCTTTCAACTGAGACTTTGTTCGGGCCCAACGCCACGCGTGAGCTGCGGGGAGCAACGGAAGCGACGCAGGAGCGGACGCTGTTCCCCGTCAGCTCCACGCGATTGTTCGGCCATGTCGATATTCTGCCCCTAGAATCGGCCCAGGCGACGGACGTATTGCTGGGTGGTCTCCGCCTCCCGTACCATGTCATATACCTCGTGTGTGACTGCCGGATTCTGCGCCCAGAAGACGGCATGGTACTCATCTGCTCCCCCACCATAGCAATGGCGATAGGCCCAGCCAGTCAGCGCCGCCATCTGCTTGAGATCCCCTAAGAGGCTCGCTGTTGAGTCCACATACGGGAACACGAGGTGCGGCTCTGCGTGGCCGGAGATGGTATACAGGGCTATCGCGTCATCACGGCTCGCACGTTGCCACATGGCTTTATAGGATCGGTAGTGGTTCGCACGGTATATGACATAGCGTTCCTGGCCATAGCGCGTGTGTCGCTCCTGGTGCGCAAGGGTATCCCAGGACTGCGTGTAGCGTCGCCACCACCACCCCGAGGTCTCGTCCAGACGGCAAATGAGTAAAGGGCGGCAGCGCTCCTGGCGGGCGAGTTGCCAGGCGAAGTGCCCTTCCAGGGCATAGTCCGTAAAGATGGCTCCTTGCAACGCCTCCTCAAGGCATGCGATCGTTCCATAGTGTGCCACGATCATGTCAATATGGTATGGATCAACATGCGGCGAAGTCACACAACGGGTGTTAGCACTACACGCCATGAAACGCTCGGCAATGCGTGGTTGTGCCGTGAAGAAGGCAAAACAGGTTTCATGAAACGTGTAAAACCATGGCGCCAGGACCCAGGCAAAACGGGTGACGAAATACTGACAACGCTCCTCATAGGCTTCCGGGGTCGGCGCACAGACAAACACTCCCTCCGGTGGCGGTACGCGCCTATCCTCCTGTTCCTGGCCAGCATGCACGAACCATGGGTCACCTACTCGCTCTGGCCATTGCCATGTTCCCCGACCTGGAAGGGCTGCGACAATGGCCTCGAAGGAGGTGGCACGCTGAAAGCCTTGGGGGGTGACGACAACAGGCGGTGTGCTTTCTCCACTGAGGAAGGCATTGAGCTTCTCCCTGAGGAGCAACGGGTCATTTTTTATGACAAGAAGATGAAACATCATGCATGTCTCTCTTGCCGAACGCCACGCTTCAGGCGCGGGGAATAGCGGGAGCGAAGCGGACGCTATTCCCCGTCGCTCTGCAAGCGTTTGTTCGGCGCGGTAGGGTGAGAGACGGTGTCCTGCACCACCTGGAATGACACAGTCTTGGTGCTGGGATAAATCTGCACGTCGGTGAGGGCCGCTTCATGACCGTCCTCAAAGACACCCATGAGGTGGAGACGTGCTATGTGGTCCTCCACCTCATCGAGCAGGCTAAAAACCTGGGTGTTGACCACCTCTTCGTATTCGGTAAACAGCCGTTGCAGCGGGAGGGGCATAGGGCTGCAATCAATGCGCCCGATGAACTGACCATGCTGCTCGGCCACGTGCGCTGTGGCGACCATCTGCCGCTCGGGATTGATGAGTGTGACACATTGTGAACTCATAATAGATGTCCTGACGTTTCGTGAAAAACAGTCGAAAGCCGATGCAAGTTGCTGTCCGTAAAGCCCGCGACACCCTCTGGGTGGATGAGGCGATAGTGCTGCGGCAATTTCTTGGTCGGATTGGGAAAGACATCGAACCCTGCCTGGCGGATCTTGTCCACCGTCGTGGAGGCGACCACGTGTGCGGCGTCATGCAGCGCGTTGGCCGCGGGGAATGCCTCGCGCATCTGACGCACTGCCTCTCCAGGTGAAGGAGCGTGCAACAACGAAATGCCTGGCGGATTGAGCGTCGCCTCGCGGGGCTTCAGGCGAAGATTCTCCACGCTCCTCCCTCCAAGGCGATGCATGTCCCCCACCTGACTGCTTGCCACCTGTTCCCTTTCATCGCTGTCTGCTCCTTACTGTGAAGACAAGAACAGTGTACACATTCCCTTCTGCAGGTTCTTCTGTTTTTTCTCTGCGCCTTTGGTGCCGAACGCCAGGCATCAGGCGCGGCAAACAGGCGGAGCGAGGAACGAGCGGAGCTTGTTTGCCGTCGCCTGCATGCCCTTGTTGGGCTGAGTATAAGGTGGTGCGGGGCGCCTGTCCTCGGTTTTCTGTGTGAGCACCGACCATGGGCCGGAATACCGACCATGAGCTGGGTACTGACCATGGGCCGGGCACTGGCCATGCGCTGGAGCACTGACCATGGACCGGGGCACCGACGATGGGCTGAGGCACGGACAATGGCCTTGAGCACCGACAACGAGCCGGAGCGCTGACCATGGGCTTTGCGTACCAACAATGGGCCGGAGTACCGACCATGCGTCGGAGTGCCAACCATGCGCCGGAGTACCAATAATGCGCCGGACACTGACCATGGGCCAGAGCACTGACAATACGCTTGGCACTGGCAATGCGCTTGAGCACAGACAATGCGCCGGAGCACGGACGATGAGCCAAAGCACCGACCATGAGCCGGGCACGGACGATGCGCCAGAGCACGGACGATGGGCCGGGGCACCGACCATGGGCTGTGAGCACGGACAATACGCTTGGCACTGGCAATGCGCTTGGGCACTGGCCATGCGTCTGAACACCGACAATGGGCCGGAGCACCGGCAATGGGCTTTGCGTACCAACGGTGTGCTTGAGCACAGACGGTATCCTGGGGTACCGGGTTCCTCGGGCCTGGGCTGGTCGGTAGGGACACGGGGTGACTGAGGACAACGTGTGGCATGATGTGCGTCTTGCCTTCGTCTCTTGTGGTTTGCATGTGTGCTGCCCAACGCTAGCCTTCAGCCGCTGCGGATAGCCGGAGCGACGAAGGAGCGGAGGCTATTCGCAGTCGGCTGCAAGGCATTGTTAGGCGCGGACTTGGGACAGCCTCCCGCTTGGCTTCCCTATGCCCCCGCGGCGCTTGGGAAGGGTGCACGATTATTCGACTCCGACCCCGGTTTCAGTTTAGTGTCAGTTTTGCCATGTGAGGCTCGAAATCCGATACAAAGCAGCCGGAACCCCAACCAGACATAGGAGAGGTGCATTTGTTCCTCACAGCCTCCTACCACACTTGTTCAGTGCCTTGAAAAGGAGCGATTGCGGCAAGGCGAGAACAAGGCGCAAAAAGTATCCGACGATTGCACCGACGACTGCCCCTCCGGCGAAAAATATCAAGGTGCCGATGACAAAATCGCCGAACAGTGAGGCGTCAGCCCATCGGTGAAGCCACCATGCCCAGTGCCAGATAATGCCACGAACGACACCACAGCCGATCGTCGCCACAAAGACGGTGATAAGGGCGAACGTATCCTCTCCGCGATAGTTGAGGAATGCGTCAACAAAGGTGGCAACTACGGTGAGAGTCACAACAACAAGTAGAGCTGCCCCGATTACAATATCGGCTTCCGGCCAGCCTGTGTTGGCAATCATAAAGCGATAAAGAAGGCTGTGCATAACAGAGTCCCTGTGTGGTTACTCTTGACGCCTAACGCCGGCGGTGAGCCGCCGCCCCCGCGGCCCGCATGCCTGGCCGGGGGCGGGAGACCGGCCCTGGTCTCGGGGCCGTAGGGGTCGTGCGGGTCCCTGTCTTGGAGGTTCGCCCTGTCTTGGCCCGTTCGTCGCGGTGTGGGAGGGCGTCCCCTCGTGTGATGGGGGTTTGCCCCGGCGCCCCGTGGGCGCCTAACGCTGCGCGTCAGGCGCGGGCCACACCACACCGACCCCCGCTGGCCAGAAAACGGCCGCTGTGGCCCGTCGCCTGCACGCGTTTGTTCGGCGCCGCGCCCGCGCCCCCGACGCCCGCGGGCCCGGCCGGGGGCGG
>SXND01000277.1 GCA_005777235.1 Pseudomonadota bacterium | reverse complement strand
TTCTGAGCCATGATCAAACTCTCCGTTTATACTTCTGCCTCACATTGGCTATACTACAGCCGCTGCAAGGCTTTCGAACTCGACGCCTTTAGATACAAAACTCTATTACAGTTGTCAGAGAACTTGTCGCAAACGTGAGCAACAGTATAGGTAAACTCTGGGGAGCTGTCAATGGGGTCTCGCAAGAAAATGCTGATTTTTTCTTGTGAGGCTCATATCAGCTTCAGGAGAATGTGATAACACTGCGTGCCACCCCGCCTTCTCGTAGGGCGGCGTACGCTTCGTTGACCTGCGCGAGTGGGAAGGTGCGCGAGACCAGCTCGTCGATCTTCAGCTTCCCATCCATATACATGTCCAGCAGGCGCGGCATGTCCACCCGTGGGCGGGTGGAACCGTAATACGAGCCTTTCAAGGTCTTTTCCATGAGAGTGAATACATTGGGATTCAAGGAGATACGTGCGCTTTCCGGCGCAATACCGACAATCGTACAGACCCCGCCCCGTGTGGTCATGCGGAAGGCGAGTTCAATGGTTTTTGCGGTGCTTATGACCTCGAACGCGAAGTCGACGCCCCGGCCATGCGTCAAATCCAGCACGGCTTTTAAGGGATCGTCGTAGCCAGAGTTCACGCAGTGCGTCGCACCAAAGATTTTGGCGAAGGCTAATTTGTTGTCTAAAAGATCAAGGGCAATAATCTGACGGGCACCCGCTAAGGCCGCCCCCTGGATCACGTTAAGACCCACACCACCACAACCAATAACGGCGACGGTGCTGCCAGGCTGTACTTTTGCCGTGTTAATCGCCGCTCCGACACCGGTCATCACCCCACAGCCGACAAAGCAGGCGCGATCTAGTGGGATATCGGCGCGAATTTTAATGGCACAGCTCTCTGGGACGACGGTCTCTTCGGCAAAGGAGGCCGTGTAGGAAAAATGGTAGACATCCTGGTTGTGGTTGTGCAGCCGTGTGGTGCCGTCCATCAGTACGCCGAGTGCTTTAGGGCGGGTTTCACACAAATGTGGACGTCCCTGGGTGCACGCGTCGCATATGCCGCACACCGGCTGGAAACAGAGGACCACGTGATCGCCCTCACGGACAGAGGTGACCCCAGGACCGACTTCCGTGACGAGCCCAGCGCCTTCGTGACCCAGCACAATGGGTAAAGGCATGCGCATATCCCCAGTCATGACGTGCAGGTCGCTATGGCAGACGCCATTCGCCGCCACGCGGACACGGACCTCACCGGCTTTGGGAGGGTCAAGGCGTAAATCTTCGATCACAAGCGGCTGACCGGGGGCATAGAGTACGGCAGCTTTCATGCGGTTTTCTCCACACGCAACAGACCAAAACGATGCTCAGATACTCCGGCCACGGCTTCAGGCATCGCCAGTGCCGCGGACGGGCCATGGGCGTCCTGGGTGGCAATGCGCAAGAGCGGCGTGCCCGTTTTGACGCCCTGGCCACTCTCGACCAGAATAGCAACAAGGACTCCATCCACCGGGCTCGGCAGCTCAGTAAACATTTTCATCGCTTCCAGAAGGGCCAGCGTTTGCCCCACGCGTACCTCAGCACCGACCTCAACAAATGGCGGAGCACCTGGCTCGGGATGATGGTAAATGGTGGCCTCCATCGGCGAGAGCAGTTCCCCATGTCGTAGGAGAGTGGGGCGGAGGCTGCTGCTCAGTCGCCGCTGCCAGTGCTCGAGAGCTGCTGCTTCCGTCAGATACGCTGGCCGTGTCAGCGAGAGATCCGCATTGACGGTCAAGAACTCGTGTAACTGCGTCTGTTCGAGGGTGGTGACGAGGGCCGTGAGCGCAGGGATATCGGTATGCAGCCAGTCGCAGAGATCGCGCACTAACGTCGCAGCTTCAGCGGAGTCCAGACCCGGCGCGGTCGTGACTAAAGACGTGCAGAGGGTGTGAAAGGCCGGAAATGTCTCTAGCGCTTGGGCGGCGGCGGCCTGGAGGAAGGCAATCCCTGCGGCACGATCCACTGCTAGATGCTCCCAAAGCGCGTCCATCGTCTGTTGGAAGGTGGTTGCCTGTAGGCGCTCTTCGTCATGGAGGGGCACGTCCAGGGCGATGGCGAGGTGCCACAACACTTCTATCGGAGCCACAGGACGTGCGTCCAGCTGCCGGAGCCGCACGAGATAATACGTCAATAGGCGACTGGGCTGCGTAAAACCTAGCTCTAGGGTGGTGCGGAGGAGACGGGTAAACAGCGCGGGATCGTGGGCCCCTGCTCGGCGTGGAAAATCAGGCACGAGGGCAAGGATAGACGCTTTACGGTCCTCTACCATTGCCGCCAGCGCCATCCAGAACAGGCTGGTATCGGTACGAAATTCGGTCTCTGGGGGGAGGGCATGCATCAAAGTGAGCAGCCCCACAATGGGTTGGACATTGGTCTGCAAGGCCGCGTTGCCACGAATGTCGAGATGGCGTGTCACAACGGTCAGCAGGCGCTCAAGGGTTTCATGACGCGTGGCTCCTGTGACAATGAGCAGCGCGAAGTTGGCATCGTAACTCGGGATCATCCAGGGGTGATGCCGCTGCAACAAGCCGCTGGCGTCAAGGCGTACATAGGGATCCTGGTCTGCGGGAGGCCTCAGACGCAGCGTGTGGACCACCCCTCCGAGCACGGGATTCAGATCCTCGTGCCAGGCGTTGAGCCGAATTTCAATGGCATCGCCAGTCCAGGTGATGTCCTCCTGGCGAAAGGACAATGGTTCTCCAGCAGCAATACGCTGTTGCAGTGCCACGAGGCTGATGGGCTGCCCATGGACGCGCGCAATGCCTTCGGTGACCCCATGTTCGACTTGAATGCGTGGATTGACCTCGAGGAAGTAGGGCTGGCCCTGCTGATCAATCAAAAATTCGACCGTGGCCGCACCACGCAGAGACACGGCACTGCCAAGACGCAGCGCCGCGGCACAGATGTGCTCTAATGTGGCCTGGCGCCGTTGTAAGCTCGTGATACGCTCTGCATCCGTCTGCGGATCCAGTGCGGCGATTTCCTGCGCAATGGCCTGCGGATGTAACGCCATCTCAATAAATTTTTGGTAGCCCTGATTTTGCACCGAGCAATCCCGCGCGGCAAAGTGCACAACACGGTCACCATCGCCCACAATTTGCACTTCCCAATGCAGCGGTCGCGGAATGTTCAATTCCAGTAACACGCCTTTGCGGGCATCCGCCTCGGCGGCAGACACCCCCATCTCCGACCACACTTTGGTGAGCGCATCGCGGATATGCTCCTCTGCCTGCGCACTATGGAGCGCCTCGGGTGCCAGCACGCGCTGCCCCTTGCCACCGCCGCCTGCCGGATGTTTGAGACGGATGGGATAGCCAGGATGGCGTTGTGCCAGGGCCAGCGTGTGCTGGACGGTGGCGGCGATGAGCGCCGACTGTGGCTGCGTCTGGGCCAAGGCAATCAGCGCATCGTCTCCCGGGACGGTGGGAATGCCGAGCTGTTTGGCTAGCGCGATGGCGGCATCTTTGTCCCCGACAGCCCGCAGGGTGGCTGGTGTCGGGCCGATAAAGCGCCCGCCCGCCTGCTCGACACGCTCGGCAAACGCGGCATTTTCGGCCAAAAAACCATACCCAGGATAGACGGCATCAATGCGGTGGGTGTGCACGAGCTGCAGGATGGCTTCGACGTCGTTGTATTCCTGCACATAATGGACATGCTCAGCCGGGAGTCCGACGATCCATGGCGCGGTACGCTGGCGCTCCGCGAGCCATTCCCGGGATGACACGATGACATGCGGTAGCTGCCACCCGTGCTGGCGGTACACTTCCAGCGCCTCAAACGCAATGGGGCCGCGGCAGACAAGCAGGGTCCGCATGGTCTCGACGGCGATGGGAGGACAGGCAGGGCTCTCGACATGCGGAATGGACAGGGACATGCAGCGTCTTTTCTCGTTACAATGGACGGACCAGGCCCCGGAGCGCCCCGGAGCGCCATTCCTGCCACAGCGCCGGGCAGCGCTCCTGCACTAACGCCAGCTCTTGGATAAGCGTCGCCCAATACTCTTGATAGGCCTTATGGAGGCATAGCACGTCTTCCACGAGACGCTGACGGAAGGCTTCCGGTTCAAGCGGCTCGACAAAATGGCCGTCAAAAGCCAGACGCATGTTGAGGTATTCCGCATCGTAGCGTTCCTGCTGGCGTTCACGCACCACCGGATCCCCACCATCGCCACCATAGGTGAAGAAGGGGCCAGCCTCTTTTCCCATCACCGCAATTTGCCCAGTGGTGAAGCCGTAATGGCGGCAGAAGCGGGCACGCACCGAGGTGGTCAGGCTGTCCATGGCACAGTACGCGCCGCCAAAAGCTTTATCAATGACGACCGAAATACGCGGCACCATCACATTGGGGTACATCATAAGCAAGCCAGCGCCTTTGGAGAGGATCTGCCCTTCCGACTCGGCCTGCGTGGCAATAAAGCCTGGCACATCCACGAGGGTGATGACTGGCAAATGGTAGGCATTGGCGAGTTGTAAGAAGTGCGTGACTTTGGCGGACGCATGCGCCGTCATGGACCCCCCAAGGACGAGACGCTGGTTAGCGATGACGGCGACGGCAATCCCTGCCACCCGCGCAAGGCCGACTACAACCGAGGTGGCAAACTGCTCGTGGTATTCCAGCCAACTGTCGTCATCAATGGCCGCTTCGATAAACGTACGGATGTCCCAACTGGCATTTTTCTTCAGGTGGGCATTCATTCGGGCCTGGGTGACGATAGCGCGCAGGTCAGTCGGGATACCCTGTTTGTCGCTGGGGGGCAGTTGCGGCGGGAAGGACCACATGCTCTCTGGCATGTACGTAAAATAGCGTCGCGCCAACGCGGCAGCCTCGCCATACGTAGCAACGCGGTAGTGCGCCTCCCCAGAGCGTTCGCTGTGCAGTTGGGCGCCGCCCATCTCATCTGGGGTGACGTCCTCGCCCGTGGCGACTTTGATGACGGTGGGACCGGTGACGGCCATCATACTGTTGTCGATCATAATGACGGTGTCGGTCATGACGGGCGCGTACGCCCCACCGCCAGCGTTCAGGCCGGAGATGATCGACAGGGTCGGGATGCGCCCAGAGATTTCGTTAATCTGCGTGAAAATCTGGCGAAAGATGTCGAGCGACGCCACGCCGTCGTTGATGTCGGCGCCGCCGGAGTCCCAATCGAGCAGCAAGGGGCAGCGCTGGGCCTCGGCACGTTGCATCTGGCGCATGAGTTTGGCGCCGGTGGCAATGGTGACCGACCCTGCCGCAATGGCGGAGTCAAAAATCGCCACGGCCACTGGGCGCCCATGCATCATGCCGTGTCCGGTGAGCAAACGCCGTTCGCCGTGGCGCGGATCAAGCTCGGGCGCTGGGGCGAGGTCTTCCGCAAAAGTGCCAGGATCAAAGAGACAGGCGATCTTTTCCTGGACCGTCAGCTTGCCCCGCGCATGCTGGCGGGCCATGGCCTGGAGATCAGGGCTGGTATAGACGTCACGCAGGTGCCGTAGACTGGCGGCCAGGTCGGGCTTGGAGGCAAGGTGCGTCATGCTGGGTTGTGTGGCCATGCTCTCTTACTCAAAGCAAACTCATGCATCTACCCGTAGTCAATGGTGCGGTATTGTACTACAATTCCTCACGAAGACAACTACCGCAGAGACGGCTGGGGGGGCCTGGGGGCAACAAGCCCGCGGGCGGTCAGGGCCAGGATGACCAGCGTACCTCCCAGGAGAGCCCAGCCCCCAGGGATCTCGCCGATGAAGAGCACGACCCAGAGCGGATTGAGGATGGGTTCAATCGCTGGAATCAAAATGGCTTCCACGGCGCTGACTCGTTTCATCGCTATGCTATACAGTACAAACGACAGCCCTAGTTGCAGTGTCCCCGCTAACCCCAGCGCCAGCCAGCTGGTCACATCAGTAGGGGGCTGTTGCCACATATATGGCAGGCCCACAAGCGCTGCCAGCACATTGCCCAGCAACACGGTCTCCAAGGACGAGGCCTGGTGCTGTTTTCGCATCGACAAGACCACCCACGCGAAGGCCATACCGCCCCCCATCGCACAGACATTGCCCCACCACCCTGCCCAGGTGAGTTGATCGAAAAAAAACAACGTCATCCCCACGATTACTACAAGAATGGCCAGCCAGTCGACGCTGGTAACCGGCTCCCGTAGCAACCAGGCACTGCACAGCGCTACATAAATCGGCGCCGTGTAGGTTAGGACAATGGCGTTGGCTGCGGTGGTGAGTTTGGTCGCTGTGACATAGAGTAAGACGCTGGCGGCATGCGCTCCCGCCCCGCTGACTTGCATCCAGGACCAGGTAAAGCGCGGACGCCCAAGGACCGCCCATAGCACCAGTGCCGCAATAGCGCTACGCATGCCAGCAATCGCTAGCGGGTGCCAGGTAATCCATTTAATGAAGACACCCCCTGTACTCCATAACAGGGCAGTGCACAGGAGTAAGATGACCGCTTTGGTGTGTGCAGACATGGGAACCTGGGGGCTCCTTTTTCCAACCAATTGACGTTACGACTCCTCAGGACACGAGTTCACAGGGTCGTCTTACTACGCTCCACCAGTTTTTTGATTTGCTTCTGCGCCAGCCAGACCTTCACATTACTCGCAATATTAATAAGTTCCAAATCCACCTGGTAAGAAATCGCTCGCTTGCTGTCTAGTTCGTCGACGAGGGCGTTGATCGTGCCCTGCAGGACAAAATCGGCTTTCACCTCCTGAGACCCAGGTTTCGCTATCGCAGGACGCTGTCCAGCATCCGTCACAGATTGTACCCGCTCCGAATGCTGCAAGGCGCGTTCGAGCTCTTTGACAAAGCCCTGTGTGTTCAGCGGCTCATGGGTACGGTTCAACACCGTGCCGACCATGACCACAGGCCTACGTCCATCGACCTGGACAAAACGCTGTGACCAGGGGTGATCGAGGGCCTCTTGGATCAGCGCCTCCGCTGTCACCCGTGCATCCGTATCATTCCACTGACCGTTGCGGTCATCAGGCCGCCCCGCCGGTACGTGTGGCACGTGCGTCGCACAGGCCGTCAAGGTGAACAGCAGCAGTCCAAGGATGAGTCTGCACTCCTGGCTCTGGCGGGCGCTCGGCATGGGGATCTCCTTCCTGTCCACAAGGTGTTTGGTTGCCGGCATCATCCTGCTGCATCGTGGTTGGCTCGTACGCAGTCTTCGGCTATACAACAACCTGTCGGGTGAGATACATGCCAGGGGGGAAACCAGGGGGCATCAGCAACAGGAAAGCGTGACGCGTGCTCTCTTCCTGGGAAGCGGACGAGCCGCCCGCGCTCCCAGGAGTCGCTTGACAGCACACGCCGTAGAGTCTGGCCATCAGCGTGAGGCACTGTCCCCACTCAAATACGCCGATACACCCCAGGAGAGCCGGAGGCCATGGTCATCACACCGCGCATGCGATCCGAGTGTGGTGAGGAGTTGGCGCGTTGATGATTCCACGCGGTACTTTCCGAGACTTGCGCATGCTCAAATTCATACACGGTGGTATACCCTACATTGCCTTCCACCACACGAAAACGCCGCGCATAAATGACGCCAGGCACGGTGCGGTATCCTGGAATGTATGAGCCATTGTACCAAGCGTTCCACTCGGCATCGGCGCTCTCAGGCACAGACATGCGGCCAATCTGTAAGGCGGGCGCCATGCCACGATCCGGGTGTTCGATACCATCGGGGAAGATCTGCGCGCCTACGATACGCGTCCGATTTTTGCCAATGGCGGAGGGGCCGATGCGCTGTCCCCAGGGCGTGCGCGGGCGACTGGTAAAGGCGGGGGTCTGCATCACGTCCACGCTCTCCAGCTCGTAGGCCGCGAGGTACTTGGGTCCGCCCTTCTCTGCCACATAACGGGCGGCGTCCAGGATGCCAGGCACCGAGAGCAATTCCGGGATATGCTCGGTGTTGTACCAGGCGTTGAATTCTTCCTCATACTTCGCGTCGCTTAAGTCAGTGTACACCAGAAAAATCGCCCGTCCTTTTTTACTCATAACATGCATCTCCTGTTGGCGCGGAAGGTCCATGACTCTCCCCTACATCATACACTGTTTCGCCACACCAATCTATCGCCCACCGCTGTCCGCGGCCTGTCGCCTCGCCGTCGCTTCTCACCCTATGCCCCGTGGGCGTCCTGCACCGCGTGCCACTCGGGAGCGATGTCGTCAGGAGGGTACCAGGCCAGCAGCTCGTGCGGACGATATTGTGCTTTATACGCCATTGAAGGGCAATCGGCGATCCAATACCCCAGGTAGTGATACTGCAACCCCTGACGTTGAGCATAGGCCAGTTGCTGTAACACGGAAAACACCCCCGGTGCGTGGGGCCGCCAGGCAGGATCGTGGAAAAAATACACACTCGAGAGTGCCGTTGGGGTGATATCCGCCAGCCCCACCCCGAGCAAACGCCCGTGGGCATAGTAGAGGAATTCGTAGGCAAAGTCCCAGGAAGCCCCGAGATACTGCTGCACATAGGTCGCAGGGTTGATGGTATGCCGTGGCCAGCCCCGGCGCTGGTGCATATCCGCGTGGTAGGCGTTGTAGAGTCGTATATGCTCGGCGGTCACCGTCGGGGCCTGCACGACGACAGCAATGTCCGCATTCTGTTGCAACGTCCGGCGCTGACTGCGCGAGGGGGTGAAGGTCGTGAGAGGGAGCCGCAGGCTGCGACAAGCCATACATGCGGGACATACGGGACGAAACCATTCATGGCCGAAGCGGCGCCAGCCACGTTGCAAGAGCGCCTCGTGCTGCGCCGCCGTCACGTCGAGGAGTACACGATACTCGAGACGCGCGGTGGCCGTGGGCAAATAGCCGCAGGGATAGGGTCTGGTGGTATAGCGCGCCAGCGTGATGCCATCGAAGGGCGGTGCCATGAGGCTCCTTAGCGAGGTGCTGAGGTCGGTGCCTGGGACTCTACCAGCCAGGTATCAGGAATATCTCGCGGCAGGACGGGGACGTCATTGATCAGCGCTCGAACACATGTCTAGAGTCTCTGGTCACAATGCCGAGTGACCTTAACATGCTACCGCTCGAAACACAACTGAGGAGGCAGGCGGCACACCGGCGCAAACGCTGGCACCGTGGCCAACGCCTAACCCAGCATGTCGTCCACGGCCAAGACAAGTGCAGGAAACGCCAGCGGGGAGAGGCGCGTGCCGCGTATGTACTGTGTCACCTCGCGGTAGCCGGTGGGCGTGGGTTGGCGGTGCACTTCGATACGGCTCTCAGGCAGATGGACCATCCAGGCTTCCACAATGCCGGCGCGCGCATACAGAGGCATTTTGGTGTCGCGGTCAAAGCCCACCGAGCTGTCAGCCACTTCCACGACCAATAGGACATCCTGTGGTTCAGGGTGGCCAGCGGCGTAGAAATCAGGGCGAAAACGGAGCAGCGCGAGATCCGGCTCGGGCTCGGTGTAGCGGCTGAGGCGAATCGGGTTCTGGATGTGTACGATGGCCTGCCCAGCCGTAGGGCCAACGAAATAGTAATTGAGTCGATTAACACAGCCAGCATGTCGACTGCCAATCGGCGCCATCTGCAGAATCTCCCCTGCAATCAGCTCCACGCGGTCATCCTCGTGCAGAATGCCGCTCTCCACCATCTGCTGATACTCATCGACCGTAAATAAACGCCGGGCCACCTGGAGCGCCATACCGTACCTCCTGCGAGACCATGGGTGCATGCCAGGCCACAGAGTAGGGTGGCCGTGGCAGGCTGTCAAGGACCGCGCTGGTGCCGTGTGGATGTGCGTGGTACACTGCCGCCGCGCAGTACGGCAAGGAGCCAACGCGGTGTGCATGACGCCGAGCGGCTGCACATCGTGGGTTTTTTTATGAGAGAAGATGAGGGGGTCAGCCATGCTCGATTACATCATTCGCGGTGGTCAGGTAGTCACTCCAGGTGGAGTGGGGGGCTGGGATATTGGCGTACAGGGCGAGAAAATCGTCGCGATTGCCGAGCCGGGCGCGCTGACTGAGCAGGTCGGGCGGGTGATCGACGCCAGTGGCAAGATCGTCATTCCCGGCGGTGTTGAGCCGCATGCCCACGTGGCGGCACCGATCATGGGGCATCCCAACACCGAGACGGCGCCACCGGATCAGGTGAGCCGCGCCGCGCTGTTTGGCGGCACCACGACGCTAGTCGATTTTGCCATTCAGGGGCCAGGACGCGACATCTTTCAGGCCATTGAAGAACGCAATGGTCGCTGGAAAGGCCAGTCGTACGCCGACTACACGTATCACTGTATGCTGCTTGGGGACATCCCCAGCGAAGTGATCTCCCAGATTCCGCAGGTGATTGACGCGGGCTTCCCAAGTTTCAAAGTGTTTACCACCAACATCCGTCCCAATACCCACGACCGCATGGCTCGCCTGGGGCATGTGGCCGCGGTGATGGAAGAAGTCGCTGCCGCGAATGGCCTGATGATCGTGCATGCCGAGGACGATGACCTGGTACAATTCCTCTACCAGCGCCTGCAAAATCAGGGCACGTATGACTGGACGCACATGCACAAGGCGCACACCAACATGTCGGAAGATATATCCTTTCGGCGCATCATCCGTGCGGCAGAGTGGACTGGTGCCGCGGTGTACTTTGTGCACGTCAGCGCCAAAGAGGGCGTGCAGGCCATTCGCGAAGCGCGTGGCAAGGGCCTGCCGATCTATGGCGAGACCTTGCACAATTACGTCTCCTTTACCGCGGATGACTACCAGAAGGCTGACGGCATGAAATACCACACCTATCCGTCGCTCAAATCCGAGGAAGACCGCCAGGCACTGTGGACGGGTCTGCTCAAAGGCGATATCCACACCATGGCGACGGATGAGTATTGCACCTCGTATGCCCTCAAAGTCGAAGGCAAGACCATCGAGAACGTCACCGGTGGACACAATGGCGCCGAGACCCGTGTGGGCATCACCTACACGGAAGGCGTGGTCAAACGCGGCATGTCCCTGGAGCATTTTGTCAATGTCACGTCCACCAACGCGGCCCGCTTACTGGGCCTCTACCCGCGCAAGGGCGCCCTGGCGCCGGGCAGCGATGCGGATATCGTGTTCATTGACCCGACCGTCCATAAGACCCTCAGCATGTCGGACTTCCACATCACCGACTACAGTATCTGGGAAGGCTGGGAAGTCCATGGCTGGCCGGTCTTTACCATGCTGCGTGGTAAAATTGTGGTCGAGAATGGTCGTCTGGCTGGGGTACAGGGTAGCGGCATGCTGATCCCGCGCAAGATCGACTCGGATCTGCTCTCACGCCCCAGGCTCTAACAGGATTGTTGGCTGGTGGTGGTGCGCTGCCATCAGCCTTCCTACTTACTCTCGAGGCTGTGTAAGGACATCTATGCCACCACCGGCACGCTATAACACGGGCTATAACGTTGGAGTAGGCGGTGCCGTTGTGCACCAGGGTCGGCTCTTATTGGTGCGGCGTGCCTCGCGGCGCGGTCGGGGCAACTGGCAGGTGCCCGGCGGTTTTATCGAACCGGACGAAACGATTGAGCAAGCGGTCATCCGGGAGGTCGAGGAAGAAGCTGGCGTGATTACCGCGGTCGAGGGCATCTTAGGGGTGCGCAATCGCTACGATGTGGACAGTGGCAATAGCCTGTATATCGTCATGCGGCTACGCCTGGTCAGCGGCGAACCGACGCCAGACGCGAAAGAAGTGGATCGTGCCGGGTATTTTAGCTTGGAGGAAATCAAGGCCCTGGAGCAGGTGCCGGCGATCAATGTAGAGATTGCGCACCGGGCCCTGGCCATGGATCAGCGCCTCCTGATGCCACAGACGCTGACGAACCAAGCGACTGGCGCGCCGTATATGTTATTTGTGGGTTAGAGGATCGTATCGTCCCAGGGGCTCGTTGCCTGGGCTCCATGCGCGCGCAGTAAGTCCGTCACTGCCTTTTTGCCCCCCCGGCTGAGAGCCGTGTCAAGCGGCGTGGTGCCGATATACGACTGCGCCTGCACATCCGCCCCATGCTGCAGCAAGAGCGCCACGACTGCCGGATCCCCACCCGCTGCCGCCACGTGCAGCGGGGTCCAGCCTTGCGCATTGCGCGCATTGATTTCAGCTCCCCGCCGCAGGAAAGCCTGCATCTCGGCCAGATTCCCGCCTTCCGTGGCCAGCAGCAGAGCCTGCCCGGCCTGCTGGGCGCGTTGCCCTTGACGCCGCCGCAAGAACACGATGATGGCTCCAAGGCCGAGCAGCACCAGGCCAAGGGCCAGACCTTCCAGCATGCGTCCATCCTTATCCTGCCGGTTTCCTGGCGGCCTTGACCGCTATCGCCAGCCCTGACACCCCAGCCTGACGGAGTTCGTCCAGCACATCGACCACGGTGCTATGCAGCACCTGCCCGTCGGCGTTGATCACCACGGTAAGCTGCGGATCGCTCCCCAGGGCGGCCTTGACCCGTTGCCCGACGTCCTTTAAGTCCACCGGCTCTTTATTGAGGAACATTTTCCCGTCCTGGGTGACCGTGAGACTGACATTGTCCCGCATGTCCTTCTGGGAGGTGGAGGCGCTGGGCAGGTTGACCGGCAGGGCACGATTCACCGTCATGGAAAGCGTTGACACCATGAAAAACACCAGGAGAAAGAAAATCACATCAATCATGGGGATGATTTCGATGCGTGCCTTCTCCGGCGGGGTCCGGCGGATGCGCATGGCTACGATCCTCGATGGCAGAGAAACAGTTCGAGGCGCGTGGCTTGTTCTTCCATGCGGTCGGTCAGATGTTCGACTTTGGTGCGGAAGTAGTTGTAGGGCAGGAGAGTCAGAATGGCGACAAAGATGCCCGAGGCGGTGGCGATCAACGCTTCGGCAATGCCCCCGGTGATGGCGTTGGGCTGGCCCAGGCCGGCCTCTGAGACGATCCCGAAGGCACTGATCATCCCGGTGATGGTGCCTAAGAGGCCAAGCAATGGTGCCAGGGTGATGATGGTATCAAGCATGGGGAGATAGGCTTTGACGCGCCGCAACTCTGCTTGGGCCGCCGCTTCCATGGCGATGGCCGGCGAGAGCTGGCGATATTCCAGACCAGCCAGCAACACGCGCACCACAGGATGGGCGGAGTCATGGGCGATTTTTTCGGCTTGTTCGACATTGCCGGCTTCGACAAACTGCAGAATAATCGTGTCGTTCTCTTGGTGACGTAAGCGTCGCCAAAAGAAGGCACGTTCCAGCACAACGGCAAGGGAGAGCACCGAGGCAATGAGCAAGGGGATCATCACCAACCCCCCTTTGACCAAAATGCCGACGAGCCCACCGTTGATGAGATCGCGTAAAGTCGTTAAGACATCTGCCACAGCAGTTCCCTTACTTGCGTTGCCATCCGGGCCTGCCCCGCGTGCACCACACGCCCTCTGGGTTGCCGACCCTAACATATTTACCTAGGGGCAGCAAGTCACGACCACTCTTGCCAGAACACAGGGTTGCGGTATCATGCGTCGGTACGCCGCTGCGCGCGGTATTGGCGTCTGCCCCTCGTTGCAAGGAGAGCGCGATGCAACTCGGCCTGGAACGTTTTCTCACCGAGCCCACGTTACGGACGCCGTTGCGCGGCAAGCGGGTGGCGCTGCTGGCGCACCCAGCGTCGGTGACCCGTGACCTGACGCACGCCCTGGATGCCCTCATGGCCCTGGGGGATCTGCATGTCGTGACAGCCTTTGGACCGCAACATGGGCTACGCGGCGACAAGCAGGATAACATGATTGAATCGGACGACTATGTTGATCCGCTGCACCACATCCCGGTGTATAGTCTCTACGGCGCCGTGCGGCGACCCACGGCGGCGATGATGCAGACGTTTGATGTGCTGCTGGTGGATCTGCAGGATATTGGCTGTCGCATTTACACCTTTATTACCACCTTGCTCTACATGCTCGAAGCCAGTGCGGTGCACGGCAAGGCCGTGTGGGTGCTGGATCGCCCCAATCCCATTGGCCGCCCGGTGGAAGGGCTGCGCCTACGGCCAGGCTGGGAAAGTTTTGTCGGGTCGAGTCCGCTGCCCATGCGCTATGGCCTGACGGTCGGCGAGTTAGCGCGCTGGTTTGTGCAGCATTTTCAGCTCCAGGTTGATGTCCAAGTCATTCCGATGACCGGCTACGACCCCACCAGCGCCCCGGGCTATGGCTGGCCGGTGGGCGAACTGCCGTGGGTCAACCCGAGTCCCAACGCACCGCAACTGGGCATGGCGCGCTGCTTTCCTGGGACCGTGATGCTGGAGGGCACACACCTGTCCGAAGGCCGGGGCACGACGCGGCCCCTGGAGGTGGTCGGAGCACCGGATCTGGCGCTGCCTGCCGTGGTCCAGACCATGCGCCGGCTGGCGCCGGATTGGCTGGCGGGCTGTGGACTGCGGCCATGCTGTTTCGAGCCGACGTTTCATAAGTATGTCGGCCAATTGTGTCAGGGCCTACACATTCACGTCGATACTCCAGCCTACCAGCACCTGGCGTTCAAGCCCTTTCGCCTCATGGCGCTGTTCTTCAAAGCCTTGCGCATGGTGGCACCGGACTACGTGCTGTGGCGCGACTTCCCGTATGAGTATGAGACTGACCGCCTGGCTATTGATCTGCTCAGCGGCAGCGCTCTCCTCCGGGAATGGGTCGATCATCCCGCCGCAACGCCGGCGGACCTGGAGGCTACGCTCGTAGCAGACGAGCAGGCCTGGGTGACGGAGCGGCAGCCGTTTTGCCTCTATCTGGTGGAGTGAAAGGACTGCGAACGGGAGGCACAACTCGCGTGTTGGTAGTGCCGCCTGCATCCGGTCCCTCTCGTTGGGTGCCAGAGCCCTCCCGGAACAGAAGCGCGGCAGCGCTGCGCATACAGCCCCACTGCCGCACCTGGCGCCGCTGCTTCCGGGCTGCTGCTGGCCTCACGCCCCTGGCGCGCTGTCCGCTGCAGCGCCGGGCGACTCCAGCAGCAGGCGCAGTCCAGCGGCGCTACAGTAATCCAGGCCCGGGTCATCGGCCAGGGCCGGGTCACGGGCGCCAGCCAGGATGGCCCGCAAGGCGCTGAGGCTGGGGGGAAGGCGAAAACCCTACGTCGTAGGATACCGTGTTAAAGGCCGCATACGTATTCGCTCGGCAGTGATGACGACAAAGTGTCCGATCGCATGGGCTTCCAACCTGGCCCATACGTCATGCAGACGTGCCAGTCGTTCTTCCAGGGGCCAATCTTCAAGACGCAACAAAATGACCCCATGGCTGATTAACCGTTCGCGATAGACCAACTCACCAAAATCGAGGTCAGCCGTCAGCAGCAGACGCTCTTGTTGTTGCGCGATGTGTAGCAGGACGTCATCAGCACTGCCTTGCAAGGTCTCGGTAGCCCACAGGACATCATGGCCCTGGCGGCGTAACCACTGGATGATCCCGCCATGGCAATTTTCATCGGCCAGAAACCTCATACGTAAATACTCTGGTCCATGCTGACGAGCGCGGCGCTGAAGAGCATGGCAGCACGGAGATGCGCCGGCGTCAGTTGTGGGTAGCCTGCCAGGATTTCTTCCTGGCTCATGCCGGTACCCAGTTCATGCAGAATGTGTGCGACCGTCAGCCGGGTGCCTTTGAATACCGGCTTGCCCATCATGATGTCCCTACGTTCCTCGATATACTCTTGCCAGCGTAACGGCATCGTCGTCTCCCCTCGGCGTGTGCATTCCACGTGACCAACATCCCGCATCATCCTTGGGTCGGCGCCATTGTACACCAGGCGTTTGGGCGCTGTCGTCTGGGCGTGCTGCCCCGCCGCGCTTGTGCAAGCCACCAGGACAGCCGGTGTGGCGCTGGCCATCGGGTGAGTGAGCCCGGCACGTCCCAGGCGTTGCCGCAGCCCCTGCCAGCCGCGCCGGGCCACGGCCGCGGCTTGGCGGGCCTGAGAGCGCCGCTATCCTGGCGGCTGCCCGAGCGGGCCAGACGCCGGCGCTCCCAGGCAAGCAGCGCCGGCGTACGCCAACAGAGCCCACTAGCCGCGCTGCTCCAGCAGCAGGCGCAGTTCAGCGGCGTTACCGTAATCCAGAGCCGGGTCGTCGGCCAGGGGCAGGTCACGGGCGCCAGCCAGCAGGGCCTGCAAGGCGCTGAGGATGGGGGGAACGTACGCGGGCAGGTCGGGACGCTGCGCCAGGGCCGCCAGTTCGGCCGCGGCCTCGGCGCTGGCGTGGGAAGTGAGAGCCTCGGCCACCAGGGTGTAGAGCCACGCTAGAGTCTGGCTCACGCCGCCAGCCCGGCGGTAGGCCAGGTAGGCGTCCAGGGCGCGCTGGCGGGCCGTGGACGCGGCGGCGGGGTTGTCCACATCGCGCTCCAGGTCGTGCAGGATGTCGAACGTCGTCCACGGTGCGGTGGCGTGGCCGACGGGCTCGTTGCAAGCGATGGCGCGTTGCACTTCCCGGCGGGAGTCGGCGTAGCGGCGCAGGGTGATGAGGCCGTCAGTGGCGTTGTTGCGGGCGCGGCCTTCGCCAGGCAGATCGTGCAGGGTGGCGTAGAGTCCTGCCGCCTCCTGGGAGCGCTGGGCTCCAGGCTGGCTTTCGGAGCCGGGCTGGAGCCCAGCGCTCCCAGGATAACGCCGCCACTGAGATCGGTTGCGGCACGAGCGCCTCGTCCGTGGGTGGCGGCAGCAGCGATTCCAGGTTATCGAACACCAGCAGGACCGCCTCTCGGCGCAGCACGCGCTCCATCAGTTGCAGGCCCCTATCGTACTCACTGCCGCCCTGCGCCACGTAGTCGGAGACAAGCTGCGTACCAAGGGCAAACAGCACTGCCCTGGCATCGCCGTGCTCTTCCACATTGACGAACGCCGCCCGGTCAAAGCGCCGACTGCGCACCAGCCCTCGCGCCAAATCCGTCGCCAGGATGGTTTGACGCTCACCGCCTTCGCCCCGCACCACCGCATAGCGCGCCCGACTGTGCGCCCCGGCTGGCGTGCTGACCGGCTCACACAGCAGTCGCTCTGCGGCCCACAACTCCCGGCTGCGGCCCACGCATAGTGCACCGGGGGATCCGACCGCTCTCCCAGAGCCATGCGCCGCTGCTGCGCCAGGGCCTCCTGCACGTGCGCCACCTCGGCCTCGGCGAGCAGCGGCGAGTCGGCCTCGGCCTGGAACAGCACCGGCACGAACCAATCTTGCAAGCGCAGCTCCTCGGTAAAACTTTTGCTGTGATACGAATCCTGCTGTAAAGCGTGCTGCCCGGCTAGCATGGCCTGCCCAATGTGGGCGCCGCTGAGTAGCTCGCGGGAGAACTGCGTCACAAAGCGCCGCGCCGTCTCCACCAGCACGCTGTGACTCATGGCTACCACCGAGGCCACGCCCTGCTGCAACAGGCGCGCTGCCACCGAGGCGGTTGGCATCTCTTCAGCGTGCGCTGTCTGGCAGGCTTCCAGAAACACCAGCGGCACGCGATGGTCGTGTCGCGCTGCGGCGTCTCTACTTCCTAAACCCGGATTCTTGGGGATTGTACTCCATCCTGATCACCCTTCCACCTCCACCCCCAAGACCGACGCCTTCTCCAGACAAATACACCTGACCGAGCCCTTTGTAATACAAACGCGTCACGACCCTATCAGCCCCATGATAGAAGGGGATAAAGGCTTTGCCCGTGACGGAAGTCTCACTATCCGTAGGCTCCCCCAGGATGGACTTCAGTTCTGCGGTGCCCATCCCCTCGCGAACCCTGGCGAACGGACTGTCCGGGGGGACGGCCTGTTGGACCTGCCCAACGGCGCTGGGGGCCGCTTGTTGGACCTGCCCGGTGGTGCTGGGTGCCGGGGGTGGCTCTGTGGCACAGCCTGCGATCCACACGCATGTGCTCAATGTGACAACACCCTTCCACCAGTTCTGCAGAGACATCGCTTTCCTCCTGCGGTTGTGCAACAGTGCCTTGCTGCTCTTCTAAGCCGGGCGCTGTGCAGCACCGCCTCATCATTTCGTGGCCTTGAGCGCTTCACTGATTATGACAAGGCTATCTTAAACCAGAAGTACGCACCATGTCAAAAATAAAATGGCGGGATCTCATCCGCAAAGTCCTTCGGCTCAAGCGCCGGCGTATCCGTACCGAGGGGACGTCTGTGCCGTGGGCGATACGGGATGCCTGCGGACTATCCTGGCACGGGGAGGAAGCGCCGCCCCCACAGCACGACTGCGGCCAGAGCCGCCAGCCCGGCGGCGTAGCGCAACGTCTCTTGAAAGGCCAGGAGAAAGGCCTGCGCGGCCAGGGTTGGAGCGGGAAGGCCCGTGGCCTGGAGGAGGACGGTATGCTGGGCTTGCAGCGCATTGAGGAGAAACGCGCCCAGGGTAGCGCCCGCCACAATCCCCACGGCGCGTGTCAGCATAGTCAGGCTGCCGGCCACGCCCTGCTGCTGGCGTGGCATCATCCCCATCACATACTCCATGGTGGCGACGTGCAAGAGTCCCTGGCCAAAGCCTTGCACCAGGAGCATCCCGGCGACCCACCCCAGCGCGGAAGACGCCTGCCACTGGCCAATACCATACAACCCCATGGCCACCAGGGTGGCCCCTGCGAGACTCAGACGATACGGGGTGACCCGGGTGAGCAAACGGCCCCCAAGGGGAGAGGCCAGGATGCTCCCCAGCGGCGACAGGGCCAGCAGGACACCGCCAAGCAGCGCGGAGGCGTGATAGGCATTCAGCAGATAGTACGGCACCAAGAGGAGCACACTAAAACTGGCAACGTTGACGAGGATGTGGGCGATATGCGCCACGCTAAATCCCGCATGGCGAAACAGACGCAGATCAATCACCGGTTCTGCACAACGTGTGGTATGCCAGAGGAAGACGCCGAGGCAACCCAGAGCGCCACTCCCAGCGCCGAGCGTGGGCAGCGCCCACCAGCCGAGGCGATTGCCCTGCGTCAACGCCAGGAGCAGTCCAGCGATAGCTGTCGTCATCGTCACGGCCCCGAGACGATCAAAACGCTGTCCGGGCCTGACCGCCACCGGCTGACGCACCCAGCCCGCCGTCAAGAGGGCTGCGAGGACGGCGAGGGGGACGCGGCCATAAAACACCGCTGGCCAGCCCCACAAGGTGAGCAACGGTCCGCCCAACAGCGGGCCGAGCGTGGCGGCGATGGACGTACACATGGTATAGAAACCCAAAGCCTTGCCGCGTTCAGCCTCGGGGAAAGCCAGGGTCACCAGGGCCGGGGCACAGCTCACGACCAGGGCATTCCCCAGCCCCTGCATGCCACGAAAGACCAATAACCAGCCAAATGTTGGCGCCTGGCCACACAGGTAGAAACTCAGTGCACTCCACAGCAAACCGGTGAGAAAGACGCGTTTATGGCCAAAGATATCGCCTAAGCGTCCACACCCGAGCACGAGACTGGCATAGGTAAGCACGTAGCAAATGACCAGCCACTGGATGGCCGGGATCTCGATGGCAAAGGCGGTCGTGATGGCCGGCAGCGCGATATTCACCGCCGTATCCAATTGACCCGTCAAGGCGCCAAAACTGACAATGAGGGGTGCCAGCCAGCGGGGAGGCTGTGGTGATCGTCTGCTGTCCATGCGGATGCGTCCTGTGCCACGGCATGGGGGCAGGCGCCTGGGAGCCAGGGCCGGCGCATGCGGACACGCTGCGGACCCCTAGGCGCAATGGCCCACTAGATGTCCATGTCGTAAGTCCTACGCCAGTGCCACCCTGGGAGCGCCGGGCTCCAGCCCGGCTCCAGAAGCCACGCTGGAGCCCGGCGCTCCCAGGAAACACCCTGGAGCACTGGTGGTGTATTGATGAAACAGACATCTAGAGACGGGCGATGCGGGCGGCCCGGTCGCGACGTCGCAACCAGAACCAGACGAGCCCCCCACCAAGGAGCAACAGCACCACATTGGTGAGCACAATCACATAGGGCAGCAAGACCAGGAGCATGGAGTGGGTGGTCTCTGCTGCAGGGGCAGCGGGCGTGACCGCAGCGGGTACGAGGGCCACACGTGAGCCGACCTGCACCGGCTCAGACGTTTGCACGAGCGCGTGTTGCATGCGCTGCGTCAAACGTTCCTCCAGGCTTTGGATGCTGCTCTGCAAGTCCAAGGTACTGACGAGTGCTGTAGGGGTCTTGATCTCCTGCGGTTGGCTTGGTGGGGGCGAGATCATCCGCCGCAGCAGACGCTCCTCAAAGCCCTGGAGTGCTGTCTGTAAATCCGCCATGCTGACCATGTTCCCTGGGGCTCCGACGGGGAGGACTACCGCTTGCGCCGGAAGCCCCGTCTCAAGGGACTGCTCAGCAGGGGGCCGTGTCACGCGCTTCCCGGCGGGGCTGCGTTGCGGGGGGGCATCCAGAGTGGTCTGGCCCTCACGCGTTGCCACCACCACACGTGACTTCCCGAAGCTCGCGCGCTGCACGGTGTGCCAGGTATCCCACTGGGCAGCGACGAGTTCTGCCGCGTCCCGCATCTGGATGGTGGCGAGTTGTTCTGATAAATCGACAGGAATCTCTAAGAACGCGCCGACGGGTAACCCATGCAAATTGCCCCCCTGAAATTGTGCCTTATTGGCTTGCCAGACAATGACGGCAGCCTGCCACAACTTGTCGCTGGGGATACGGAGATGTCTGAGAACGCTATAGAGCGTTTCCCCGCGTTCAACGGGACCATACCGCGCTGGGCGGCGTGGGGTGCTGCGCGCGGGTGTGCGTCTCGGCTTGGGCGCAGGCACGGCAGGGGGCATTGCGGCCACAATGGGGACGACGGCAGGCGCAGGCACTGGCACCGGGAGGGGACCAGGGACGGTGACACGGTGGTGTTTCACAATGGTGATTTGGCCAGACCGAACAGACAGTACAAGATCAAAGGCCGGATCCTGAATGGCGACTGTCGAGGACAGGCGGATCGTCTCACGTGTGCCAGACACCGCAGCGCGCACGGCATCCAGGAATGGCGGGCGTTTTTTCCCTTCGGCACGGTAGTCCTCCTGGGAGCCCAGCGTGACGACGATGTCCTTGCTGCGTTCGTTGCCCTGCAGCACCAGGCGAATGTGGGCTGCCAACGGTTCGCCACGACGACTCTGGACCGTAAGCTCCCCCACGGCCAAGGCCCACACACGGCCGGCAAGGGCCAGTGGGAGACTGCTCATCACCAGGACCAGGACCAGGCGTGTAATATGGCGCATCGGGTTTCTCCGCTCCCCCGTAGAACACATCCCTTGCGGCAGGCTCTCATAGACCGCTCATAGACCGCTCAGAGGCCGCAAAGGTCCGTACGACGTATGATCCCACAGTGGGTTGTCTTCACGTCCTCCGACCACGTACAGTCGTAGGATCCCTGCCAGCGTCTCACGTCCGCGACAGAGTACACGGCGCACGTCCAGTGGTACATGACCTCGCCCGCACGAGACGGACACAACGTTCTTACCACAGTAGCCATCCCAGCGCGCGCTTCCGACTGCGCCATAGAGTGCATACTACCTATGGATTATGACATCCCATGCCCGACGTTACAACCCTGGAGCCTTGCAGGCCCCTGCGCCTTTCCCCCCCCGCTGCAGTGCTTTCTGCATCCGCTTTCGTTGAGAACTGCTCTGCTGTCCAGATTGTGCTCCCCATATCTGTCAGGGACTTGCGTTCATGTAAGGTGTATGGCAAGGTGCACGTGCCCTGGCCCCCCTGCACGTGCCCTGGCCCCCCTGCACGTGCCCTGGCCCCCCTGCATGTAACAGAAGGAAGCCTCTATGAAATTTGGTCTTTTTTATCAGATCCAAGTGCCCAAACCGTGGACGCCAGACAGTGAGTTGCGGCGTATCCATGAAGCGCTTGATCAGATTGTCTATGCCGAAGAGATGGGTTTTGACAGCGTGTGGTTTTCTGAACATCACTTCCGGCCTGTGTGGTCGCACAATAGCGCGCCAGACCTGACGCTGGCGGCGGTGAGCCAGCGCACCACACGCCTCCGTCTGGGGGTCGCAGTGGTGCTGGCCCCGATTCATCACCCGCTGCATACCGCTGCCCGGATGGCCACCCTCGACATCTTGAGTCATGGCCGGGTGGAGGTGGGGATTGGGCGCACGGGGTATCCCTATCAACTCACGCCCTATGGCACGCGTCTGGAAGACACCCGCGGCATGTGGCACGAGTTTGCCGAGGTGCTGCCGCGGCTCTGGACAGAAGACGTGGTGACGTACCATGGCACGCATTACCAGATTCCTGCCCGCGAAGTCCTGCCCAAGCCGGTGCAGAAACCGCACCCACCGCTGTGGTCGGCCTGCAGCAGCACCGAGACGGCCCGCTTGACCGGGAGCCTGGGATTTGGCGCCCTGTTTGGCAGCGAAGGCGGACCCCAGAACGTCGAGCGCCTGATGGGGATCTATCGTGACGCCCAGCAGGTGGCCCCACCCGGCGGTATGGTGAATCGGCGCACGGCGCTGATGACCGCCGGGTATTGTCATGAAGATCCCCGCATGGTGGCGCAGCGCGGCACGGAGCTGGCCGCCTGGTACCTGGAGCAGCAACGGGAGCGGGCGCGTCTGGTATGGCGCGATGTTGATCCAGCCAGCGTGCCGCCGGATTATCAAGGGTATTATGAGCGTGATCAAAAGCTGGCTCGGGGCCCCCATCCGGGCGAACTCACCCCAGCCGAGGTGGTGCAGCAGGGCAACGCCTTTTGCATGGGAACACCAGAGGACTGTATTCGCTTCTGCGAACGGTATGCTGCGCTCGGCATTGAAGAGATTTTCCCCCTCTGTGCTATTGGCCCGGCAGACCACCGAGAGGTCATGCACACCATTCGCTTGTTTGGTGAGCAGGTGATCCCGCATTTCCGTGCGCAGCAGGGCACCCCTACGCCTGCCCCTGCCGCAGCTGGCGTGGGCCGCGGGTAAACACCACGGGGAGGTCGCGGTGCCGCGCTGCGGCTGGTGGCGCTTGCCTATCCGGACGTCTGGGCACGACGCGAAGCCCACGTCCTGCTGCCGCTCGGCCTCCCCGGCCCCACCACCTCGCGTCTCCCCGGAGGTTGACTCCCGCGACGAAATAGCGTAAAAATACCAGCCATACGACCGGCACGACCGGCTACCCTATGTGTATATTGCCACCAAGCCAGGACAGAGTGATAACGATGCGTGACTATGACATCATCGAAGTAGATGAGGCCCTCGACATCGTGCTCCAACACGCGTTGCGGCTTACCCCACAGGCCATGCCCCTCATTGAGGCACTGGACTGCGTGTTGGCCCAGGACGTCTTTGCCCAGGAAGACCTGCCGCCCTTCCCCTGTAGCTCAAAGGATGGTTTTGCCATCATTGCCGCTGATACGAGCAATCCGCGTCGCCTCGTGGGTGAGCAAACTGCTGGCTATATTGCCGATCTACACGTCACGCTTGGCACGTGTGTGCGCATTACCACCGGCGCACCGCTGCCGCCGGGGGCCGACGCGGTCATCATGGTCGAATATACGCAGGAAGCCAACGGCCTCATCACCATGCAGGGTCGTCCTGTCCCGGCAGGGGCTGATGTGCGCCCGGTGGGGCAGGATATTACGCGTGGGCAGCGGGTGCTGGAGACGGAGCAACGGCTGGGACCGCAGGAGATCGGTCTACTGGCGAGTCTAGGCTACACCACGGTGTTGGCCTATCCGCGTCCCAGGGTGGCGGTGTTATCCACCGGGGATGAAATCGTCGAGCCAGACGCGCAACCAGGCCCAGGGCAAATCCGTGATAGCAATCGCTATGCCCTCATGGCCGCGGTGCAGCGTGCGGGGGCCATCCCGGTGTCGTTAGGGATTGGCCAAGACCGCCAGGATGTGCTGACCGACATGATCGAGACCGGGCTGGCAACCTGTGATGCGGTGATTACCTCCGGGGGCGTGTCAATGGGTGAGTTGGACCTCATCAAGCCGATCCTCGAAGGGCGCGGCGAGGTACATTTTGGTCGTGTAAATCTCAAGCCAGGGAAACCGCTGACGTTTGCCACGGTGGATCGCAAGCCCGTCTTTGCCCTGCCTGGTTTCCCGGTCTCCTCGCTGGTCTCCTTTGAAATCTTCGTGCGGCCGGCCTTGCGGAAAATGGCGGGGCAGCGCTTGATTCTCCGGCCCCAGGTGCCGGTGACCCTGGCAGAGTCGATCCAGGGGGATGCTGGGCGTCCTGAGTTTCACCGTGTCACCTTAACCCCGGATCGTGGGACGTATCTGGCGCGGACCACGGGCATGCAGTCCTCGGCGCGTTTACTGTCCATGGTCGGCGCAAATGGCGTGCTGTGCTTGCCCAAGCAGGCCACGCCGTTTCACGCCGGCACCACGGTCACGGCCATTTTACTGGAGTCGCCGGAAACCGAGCCGTATCCTCCGCGTTGGGCAGTGCCCAACGCGTGACACTCCAGGGACGTAACCAGGAGCACAGCGCAGGGGAGGCCCAGACCAAGCGTGTCGTCGGCGTCGTCCTCGCCGCCGGCGAATCCCGCCGCATGGGGCGTCTGAAAGCCCTCCTACCCTTTGGGCCGCACACCGTTATTGAGCAGGTCTTACAGCCGCTGCTGCAGGCCGGTCTCGCCGCGGTGACGGTCGTCCTAGGGCATCGTGCCGACGAGATTGCTGCCGTGCTCCAACATACCCCGGTGCACCTTCTACACAATCCCCAGTATCACTACGGCATGACCACGTCTGTGCAGGTGGCGATGCGTGAGATCACCCCCGTCCCCGACGCCTATCTCCTGGCGCTCGTCGATCAACCCCAGCTGCATCTAGGGCTCATTCAGCAGTTGCTCGCCCTCGGGGCACAAACGCGCAAGGGGTTAGTCATTCCAACCTATAACGGTAAACGCGGCCATCCCATTCTCCTCGCTGCCACGTACCGCGAGGCCGTGCTGGCGCTCGGGCCAGACCAGGGCTTGAACATGGTCACGCGTGGGCATCCTGATGATACGCTGGAAGTCCCGGTCGCGACGGATGACATTTTGCGTGATATGGACTATCCAGACGAATATGCCGCCGAGTTACAGCGCTGGAGCGCCCAACACCCATAACAAGCCGGGCAAGGGGGCTGCCGTCTTTAGGCGGTAGGGGAATGGCCCATGGGTCTCTTGTGCCACGAGGCGCAGGGGAACTTGGCCTTCGTCCAGGTAGATATCAACGGTTGGGCCAGACGGCTCCACCAGCCTGTGCCTCTGTCTGCATGGGACGAGACCCCGCCCAGTGTCGAGGTGGGGTTCCCGTTGCGTCATACCATGCCCCTGCATGCGGTGTGCCCGTTGTGGGCACTGAGACGGCGCGCCACCCCACGTGGCGCGTCCGATGTGGCGCGGCGGTGCCCTGGGATCTCTCTCAGCCCTCGTGGGCTTCCGACAGCACCGCGTTGAAGGTCACGCGCAGCATGGGCTCCTGGGTTTCGTTCTTCCACTGGTGGCGCACCTGCGGGGGCACCAGCACCCCGTCGCCTTCGGTCACGGGATAGGATTTCCCCTCGCACACCAGGGTTCCCGCCCCTTGGACCACATAGACCAGATGTTCCCAGGCATGGATATGCCCGCCGGTGTCGGCGTGGCTGATGGCGCCTGGGACCATCGCCCCGTTGTACAACATGACCGCGGTGGGCACGCCGTCGGTGCCCTTGAGGAGCACATGCCCGACGTGCATGTCGAGATCTCGGTAGTTGCGGATGACGGGAGGCTGGCCCGTCCCCTGGGCGCCCTGCTGTCTGGCGTCGCTGCGCTGCGACGCCATGAGCGGGTTGACCTCCAGGCGTCGGATCACGCCACTGGGCTGCGTATTCCGCGTGTAATGGTCCACGTTGCCAGGAATGAACAGGCCATCCCCTTCGCGGATCGGGTACTCCTGCCCATCACAGACCAGCACCCCGGAGCCCTCGAGGATATAGACTTCATGCTCCCACGGATGGAGGTGGTGCGCACTGCTCTGGCCGGGCTCGATGACGGAATACGTCAGCGTACAAGTCGTAGGGTGGTCATCCAGGGAGATCAGCTTCACTGCCGCCCCACCCGATTGATAGACGCTCCGGTAATTTCTGATGACGGGTTCCATGACATCTCCTTGTTCGCAGGGATCTGGGATCCCTATTTCCCGCGCACACACGGCCTCATGCGGGGATGTGCGCCCTGACCCTTCTCTGGATACACCTCGCCATGCGGATGGTCGCCCCATTATAGTGCGCGGGTCAGCAGGGGGCAATACACCACCAACGGGTATCTCCCGCCGCATGGGGGATGCCAGGGGCAGGGAGGTCCGGAGGCGCAAAAGACACTGGAGCGCACTGGCAACCGGGCTGGGTCTCCATGGAATCGTCGTGTGATGCTCAAGCAACTGCAGCAAGAAGCCGCGGCCTTGTGGCAGCGCACGGTGCGGTGAACAGGGTCGGTGTCCTATGGCTGAGCCACACCGTACTTTCTGATGTGAGTGCGGGCAGTGCGTGGTTGCACGGCACGGAGTCCTGGGTGACACCCAGGTGAACGTACGGAGAGGCGGAAGGACGGGGCCTTCCGCGCTCCAACGTGCGGTGGTCGCTACTGCATTGGCGAGCAGGCGGCTGGCATCATGATCTTGTTCTCTTGCTTCAGCGGCGTCACACCACCAGCCGGGGGCCAGACGCCCTTGGCGCGCGTTTCCTCGCGCACGGCCATGCGGTGCTCAAAACTCTCATAGGCCCAGAGGTGGAACCAGCGGTTCAGATTGCCAACCTCGGAATACCAGGCGCCGACCAGAGGCGAATACTTCTCGCGTTCCTCAATGGCCTTGCCCCAGGCGTCGATGACTTTCGGGATAGCACCGGCTTCGTATTGATAAATACGCAGTTCATACAGCGGGCCGACCTTACGTGGACTCATCGGGCGCGTAAACGGGGCCGGCAGCAGGACTTCCGAATTCATATTGAGCGTTAGGGGTTCACGGAAGGCTGGCGGCCAGGCACCTTCGGCAACGGCCTTGGCCCGAATGTCGGCACGGTGCGCCACGCTCTCATAGGGCCACACGTGCAGCACTTGATTGAGGGGGCCGGCTTCCGTGTGCCACAGCCCACCAAGCGGGGAGTATTTGAGGCGCTCCGGTAACTTCTCGCCAAAGGCGCGTTCAAACTCGGGTACCGTACGGGGTTTGAGATCATAGGTGCGAAATTCGTAGATCATCGTTGTCTCCGGCAGCAAAGCGTCATTGTCTGGTGTCAAGCTGAGGCATTCTTTCCGACTGGGTCAATGCTGTCAATGTTTTTCCACCGGATTCCACCAGCACGGACCTTTGTTGGCAATGGCTTCCACGGCCAATTGGCGGATCGCGGCCATTTGGGCCTGGGCCAGGGGTTGGGTAAACGTCTGGGCCGCAGCAAACGCTGCATCTTGCTCATTGGGAAAGCTCAGCCCAAGCAGCGTCACATCCGGGTCGCAGGTCAGCGTATAGTGCAGGCACTGTTGCACCGACAGGCGCGGTAGCAGCGGGGTGTCCGCCGCCTCGCCCCCGGAACTCAGCTTGCCACGCGGGCGGTCCTGCAGCGGTTGGTTGTAGCCGGAGGTATCGCCCAGCAACTTCCCGGCCCCAAAGGCTTTGAAGCACACGGTGCCGACGTGATGTTTGTGGGCTAAGGGGAGAATGTCCTCAATGTATTGCCAATCGACATACGGCCCAACGGGAAACATCACGACATCCAGCAGGCCGGAGGGAATGGCCGCTGCCAGCACCGCCGGGTGATGGCTGGAGATCCCCATAAAGCGGGTTTTACCCGTCTGTACTGCCTGGGCCAGTTGCTCCATGCCACCGCCAGGAGACGTGAGGGCGGACCAGGCCTCCAGCGTGGACAGATTGTGGAACACAAACAGATCCGTGTGGTCCATCTGCAGGCGCTTCAGGCTAGCCTCGATTTGCGGCAGGACAGGCTGCTCTGCATGATCAATTTTGTCAATCACGAACACCTGGTCACGACGGCCTTGCAGCGCCTGACCGACAATCTCTTCGCTGTACCCTTGCTCATAGCCCGGTGCGGTATCCACCAGGTTCAGACCAGCGTCGAGAGCCCGACGCACGGTCGCCACCAGTTGCGCCAGGGGCAGACGCCGGTCCGCCACGTCCCCAATGCCGAGCTGTGTGGCCCGAAAACCCGTGCGGCCCAAGGCGCGCCGGGGCTGAAACAGTTGCTGTGTCATACGCGTCTACGCTCCTATACATGAGGACTACTGGGGCTTCGGGCTGACGACGGCTGTCGTCATCACGCCCGAGCCCTTGCTGCCATACATCGTGCCGGTCCGCAGGGGAAATTTTATGTACAATCACCTGGGACAGGGGCAGGAGCCGCCAGTCACGAGCGACACGGCCTCCAGCACTGGAGTGTGAGGTGCTGACCGCGCTGCCCGCGCCACGCGGCCGTGTCCTCTCGTGCACGCTGCCCGCGACATGTTATACTCCAGACGTCATGGGCCTGCTGTTGACATGCTCCAGGAAGTGGTGCCATACAGCCTCACACGCCGCCACAGGAGTCAGACGACTATGTGCATCTGGATAGACGCAGACGCCTGCCCAGGCGTGCGTAGAGTGCTCATCCTACGAACGGCGCCGCGGCGGCTCTGGACCGGGTGCGGACCACACGGCTGCCCAAGAGTCGCCCTTGGCAGCATGCGACCACGTGCGTGCCTGGGAGACACCCCGGCGTCTGACGACAGCCCCTATCCTGGAGTCCGTCTATGCCCCTGACTCAACCCATGCTGCTCGTGGCGTTTCTCCAAGCCTCTAATTGTTCTAATTACGTCGCCTCCTGGCGTCATCCTGGTACGGACCCAGGCTTCTTGACCTTCGACTACTATCAGCAGATTGCCCGTACGTTAGAAACCGGCATGTTTCACCTGGCGTTTTTCGACGACCGCTTGGCCATGCCAAGCTTATATGGCGACTCCCCAGCCACGGCGCTGCAGCATGGCATCCGCGCCGTCAAGCTCGACTTAATTCCGGTGATGACTGCCATGCTCCTGGCCACGCGGCATCTGGGGGTGGGCGGGACGTATTCGACCACGTATTACCCGCCGTTTCATATTGCCAGGCTCTTTGCCACCCTGGACCATCTCTCCGGGGGCCGCGTGGCCTGGAATGTCGTCACCTCGCTCAATGATGCCGAGGCACGCAATTTTGGCCGTGTGCAGCACGTGGAGCACGCGGTGCGCTACGACCAGGCCGATGAGTTTATGCAGGTTGTCCACGGACTGTGGCAGACCTGGGACGTCGATGCCCTACTGATGGATCGTGTCCAGGAACGCTTTGCGGACCCCGCGCGTGTGCATCCATTAGACTTTCAAGGCGCGTGGTGGCACGCGCAAGGCACGCTGACGGTACCACGTTGTCCGCAGGGGCATCCCGTCATCATCCAGGCCGGGCAGAGCGGGCGCGGGCGTGATTTTGCCGCCCGCTGGGGCGAGTTGATTTTCGTCATTGCCCCGACCCTCGCCGCAGGACAAGAGATCTACGCCGACATTAAAACCCGTGCTCTGCGCTACGGACGCCGTCCTGAGGCCATCAAACTGGCTCCCGCCGCCTATGTAGTCGTCGGCGAGACCGCCAGCATAGCCCGCGATAAGTTGGCCTATGTTGAGAGTCTCGCGCGTCCTGAGGATGCCCTGGTCTTGCTCTCCGAAATTCTGAACTACGATTTCGCCCGTCATGGCCTCGATGAGTCTCTGCCGACCGCGGCGCTCCAAGCCATGACCGGGGTGCGTAGTATCGTGGATCGCGTGCTGCACTTGAGCGGCAAGGCCCATCCGACGGTACGTGAGTTTTTGCAGCATTCGGGACGTGGCACGCTGGCGGAAATGCCGCGCTTTGTCGGCACGCCGTCGCAGGTGGCCACGCAGATGGCCACGTGGCTTACCGGTCAGGCGTGTGATGGCTTTGTCATCGCCGCCACGCATATGCCGGGGGCCTATGAGGACTTTGCGCGTCTGGTAGTCCCAGAATTGCAGAGCCGCGGTCTCGCGCGCACAGCGTACACGGGGTCTACCTTGCGGGACCAGCTTGGCCTGCCGTATCCCTAAGGGGCGCTGGTAAGAGGCTCTCGGCAGCAAGTGCGGTAGCAGTCACTTAGTGACTGCGTGGTGGCGACACAGCGACGCCCATGCAGGGAAGCGGGCCGGGGGTGCCTACCCACTCGACGGCCATAGGGGCCTGTCTGGATGGCGTGGAGGGATATCCGCCCGCATATCTTACTCTCCACGTACGAGCGGACAGCGGGCCCCCGGCATTAGGGACATTGTGAACAGGACTTTATTCCCATGCCTCAGGATTCCACGCCTGCGGGGTGATGGTGTGGATCCAGAGAAAGCGAAAACCCGCCTGCGTGGCATAAAAGTTATCCACATCGGTATCGCCAATGTGGTAGTACACCTCAGCCGTGAATGCTTCCTTCACCTCACCCAGACGATGTTTTAACACCATAAAATCCACCGTAATATCGTGTTGCGACCAGATCTGCCGTTGATGGCTGAGCGCGCGGTCGGAACAGCTGCCAATTAAAAACCCTTGCGCCTTGGCGTAACGCACCATCTCCATGGTGATACAGCCAGGGGGATCGCCTACTTCGAGTGTACCGTCGATATCAAAGCTGATGAGCTTAGCCAAGCCTGTCTCTCCTTTACATACACGTGCGAGTCACGTCAGACCCACACCAGCGGGCCCGACGTAGCGGTATGAGTGTTACACCTGCGCTACTGCGACTGCCGGGCGATTGCGGCGTTCTTTGTCCTTGAAATGCGGGATGACATACTTGCCGAAGAGCCGCAGCGAGTTCTTCACCTCGGCGTCTGTGGCTGGTCCGGCCTGGAAGATGGGCATAATCTGATCTGCGCCCATCTTCTCATAATTTTCCGCCACCTCAATGCACTCATCTGGCGTGCCGACACAGAAGCGACCCGTCGACAGCACTTCCTCGGCGGAGACGCCCTGGCGCATCTGCGGATCCCATTCAAAGCGTCGCACATGGTGCCGATAACTCTCCGGCACGTTCTTGGTGTCCACCCCGGCCCAGCCGCGCTCGTAGTTACGCAGGCGGATATTGATATTCCAGGCAGCGATCTCAGCGCCGCGCTCGCGGGCCCGCTGCCGATTTTCGTCGCAGAAGCCAATGCTGGACACGACGACCTTGTCATTCAGAAACTGGCCCACGGGCTGGGCCGTTTTCAGGGCCTCTTTGTAGATATTGATGCGCTTTTCCACCGCGTCGTACTGTCCCAGCACATTGCACAGGCAGCCAATGCCCAGTTCCCCAGCACGCTGGAAGGTGTCGTCCTGGCTACAGGCCGTCCACAGCGGCGGATGGGGGATTTGCATGGGCTTCGGGAGGATTTCGCGCTCTGGCACGTTAAAATACTTGCCCTGGTGCGAGTAAATCTCCTGCGTCCACAGCTTGGGCAGCATGGACAGCGACTCTTCCCAAATGCCACGCGTGTCGGCGATGTCAATGCCAAATGGGGCAATCTGGTAAGGATTGCCGGAGCGGCCCACGCCGACATCCACCCGCCCACCGCTGAGCACATCCAGCGTGGCAGTTTTCACGGCCACATGGATCGGATGGTGCACAGGCAGCAAGATGACGCCAAAACCCAGGCGGATGGTGCTGGTCACCTGGCTAATGGCGGCCAGCATGACCTCGGGAGCGCTACAGTGGGCCCATTCGGTCAGGCAGTGATGCTCGACGAACCAGACCTGCTCAAAACCCATTTCCTCGGCCAGGCGCACCTGGTCGATGACTTCGCGGATGCGCTGTTGTTCGGCCCCCGGCGCCGCGGGTCTGGGCACCTGGATCTCATAGAACAGACCGAATTTCATAGTGTGTCTCCTTGAGTGAGGGTTGTATGTGGGCATGGCCGACTCGTCCGTGTAGGGGCGACCGGCCGGTCGCCCCTACGACGCTGGGACGCTGACGCGCTGGCCGTGCGCCGACGACGCATTGATGGCATCCACCAGACGGTGCAAGCTTACCGCCGTGTCAAACGTGGCAAAGCTGGGGGACACATCGCCCGTACGAATGGCTTTGGCGAAGAGGGCATACAGTTGGCCCACGTTATACGGCGCCCCCTGCGGCATGCTGGCAGGCACAAAGCGATGGTGCGCCGGAATCTCGAGGGGTTCTAGACGCCCACCGGCGCGCGTGCCTTGCACCTGGATGGCCCCGAGCTGCGGCGAATCTTCCCCGCTGGCCACCAGCGTGCCCTCACGCCCGTAAATTTCCATGCGATAGCCACTGGTGGCCCAGGGCAGACTCGCGACATGGATCGAGGCCACCGCCCCGTTGGCCAGACGCCCGCTGACCAGAATGTTGTCCGGCGCCGTCACGTCCACCATGCGCTGCGTGTCCGACTCCAGCCATTGCGGCACCTGCGTGCTGACCACGGAGGCGACATCGCGCACATCGCCCAGGATAAACCGCATGGCATCAATCGAGTGCCCCGAGGCAATGGTCAGTGTGGTGGCACCGAGGGTCACATCGCGTTGCCAGGTGCGGTCTGAGGTGCGCTGCAGCACGCCATCGCGCATCAGGCTCATGTGGCAGGCCAGCACTTCGCCGACATAGCCATTGGCCACCAGCTCCTGCATGTACAGCACCGCCGGGGCGGAGCGCGCTTGCAGCCCGACGCAGGCCTGCACGCCTTTCTGACGGGCCAGGGCGGTGAGTTCTTCGGCCTCGGCGGTGGTTTTGCCCAGGGGCCATTCGGTGAATACGTGCTTTCCGGCCTCAATGGCGGCGCGCGTGGGCTCATAGTGCGACGGCACGCGCAGCACCACGGCCACGGCATCAATGTCCGGGCAAGCCAGCATCTCATGGTAGTCGTGGAAGGCCATTTTGGCGCCATACTTACTCGCCGAAGCGGCGGCGCTTTCTGGGCGTGACGTACAGACGGCGGTTAATTCAACATCCGGGCTGGCCATGAGGGCTGGAAGATGGGCGCGTGGCGCCCAACCAACGTTGGGGTTGGCGCCGATGACGCCAAGGCGAATTTTCTGTGCGGCCATGGGGAGTGCCTCCTGGGGATTGCGGGCGCTGCGCTGCTATGGGAAGATCACGAGTGGCGCTACTATAGCACACATCAGCTGGCATCTAGGGCACAGGCCACCGGGACAGGAGGAGACGGTCGGCCGACCGTGGCGTGCGTCGCTGCTACCGGCCCCCAGGCGGCGCGGGGTGGCGAGGTGTGAGGGTGTCTCAGGCGTGGGCGATGGCGCGCGCTGGCTGGCTATGCGAAGCCTGCAGTTGTCCATTGTGATCTTGTCATCCATTCAGAGGAAAGACCGTGATGTCCATGGCCCCGCCCCTCACGCTCGACACCGTCCAACCCCTGCTGCGGCACTGCTTCCCCAGCGCGCTACCGCCAGCGTGCCTGGCGCCCCTGGCTGCCGATGCCTCGACGCGGCGTTATTTTCGTGCTCGCTGGGATGCCGACGCGCCAGGGACGCCAGCGTCGTGTATCCTCATGCTGTGCACGCCGTGGCCGCCAGAAGCCACGCCCGATTTTATCCGCGTCGGACGTCACCTCGGGGCGCACAGCGTGCGCGTGCCGGCAGTCTATGGCGTGGACCCGGCCCAGGGTCTGATGTGTCTGGAAGACTATGGGGATTGCCCCTTAGCGGGGCAATGGCAAGCGAGTACAGCAGAGGAGCGACTGACATGGGGACAGCGGGCGGTGGATGAGCTGGTGAAAATGCACACCAACGGTACACAGCAGGCTGACCCGGAGTGCCCGGCGTTTGGGCTCGCGTTTGATGTGCCGAAGCTGCTCAGCGAATTACAATACTTTCGGCAACATGCCATTGCCGGGCTGTGGCAACACCGCCTCACGCCGATGGCCTGTGATGAGTTGGATGCGGCGTTTGAGACGCTGTGTCGCGTCATAGCCGCGGCACCGCGCTATTTCTGTCATCGCGATTACCATGGCTGGAACATCATGGCGCAGGACGGCGCGGTCGGCGTGCTGGATTTCCAAGATGCGCGCCTGGGGCCACAACCCTACGATCTGGCGTCCCTGCTCACGGATCGCGGCACCCCGGATCTCCTGGGCCAGGAGGTGAGCCTGGCCTTGATCAACTACTATCTCCAGCGTATGCAGGCCGAGACCGGCCAGGCCAGCGACCGTGTGGCCTTCAGCGAACTGTACGACTACGTCGCCGTGCAGCGCTGCCTCAAAGCCCTGGGCACGTTTGCCGCCATGGCGGTGGTGCGGCAGCGTCCACAGTATCTGCCGTACATCGCCCCGACCCTGGCGTACGTGCAACCATTGCTCCAGCGCTACGCTACCATGCAGCCCCTGGCGGCTGTGTTACAACGCTACATACCACTTCAGGCACGCGGGTGAGCCATGAGCGACAGCACATTAGCACCACTTCCCTACGATCTGCGCACGTTACCACGCGAGACGGCGCGGCATTACATCCCGGCCACGGAACAGGACATCCATGCAATGTTGCGCACGCTGGGGCTGTCCCAACTGGAGGAACTTTTTCAGCACGTCCCACCCCAAGCGCGCATGACGGCCCCACTGGCTCTGCCGGAGGAGCTGCCCTACATGGACCTCTATCGCCACATGGTCGAGCAGAGCCTGAAGAATCGCCTCCCCGACGTGACGTTCCTGGGCGATGGCTTGCCGCACTACAACACCCCAGCGCTGGTGCCGTTTGTGGCTGGCTTACGCGAATTGATGACCGCCTATACGCCCTATCAGCCCGAGCGCAGCCAGGGCACACTCATGACGCAGTGGCTCTATCAGTGTTGTCTGGCCATGCTGACGGGCTTTGAGGCCATCAACGCCTCGCAGTATGACCGGGCCACGGCCCTGGTTGAGGCGCTGCACACCGCCGCACGGCGGTCGCGCCAGGGGCGCCGGCATTTTGTGCTGCTCGGTTCACTCTTGCCGCAGGATCTGGAGGTCGTGCAGACACTCCTGACCGGGACACACTTGACCTATGACGTGGTGCCGCTTGACCCGCAGCAGGGGGTGGTGCCGCTGGCCAGTGTGGAACGCTGCGCTGCAGCCCAGGCAGACGTCTTGGCTGGGATCGCCTTCCCGCAAGTCAATAGCCTGGGCTGTCTGGAAGACGTCGATGCGCTGACAGATTTGGCGCATCGTCTGGGCGTGCAGGCCATTACGGTGATCGACCCGATGCTGCTGGCCACGGGCGGGCTCAAAGCACCTGGTACGTTCGGGGAGGAAGGTACTGGCGCCGATATTCTCGTCGGTGAAGCGCAACATCTGGCCATCCCGCCGCACTATGGCGGACCAGGGCTCGGCGTCTTTGGTATGCGCCACAACCAGGCACATCCACACGACATCCGCCAGGCACCGGGGCGCTTTGTGGGGGAGGCGCACGACGAGGCCGGACGCACGGCCAAGGTCATGGTGCTGTCCACCCGTGAGCAACACATCCGGCGCCACAAGGCGACCTCGAACAGTTGTACGAATCAGGGTTTCGTGGCGACGCTGGCGGCGGCGGGCATCTTAGCACGCGGTGAGGCGGGCATGCAGCAAGCCTGTGCCCAGGCGCGCCGCCATGCGCTGACCGCAGTGCAGGCGTTGCTCGCCATCCCAGCCGTACGGCTGGCCTTCCCGAGCACGCCGTTCTGGAACGCGTGCACGCTCGCCCTGCCCTGTGCCAGCGCCACATTGATCGAGACGGCCCGGCAGCGTGGCATCCATCTCGGCGTGGATGTCAGCGCCCGCATTCCGGGCTCGACCGGCAATCACCTGCTACTGTCGTTCTCGGATGTCCAGGAGCCAGCGCATCTGGCCCAACTCACGGCCTTGGTAACCGAGACCCTGGGCACGTCTGGGCGGGCTACCTCGGCGGGACTCCCCGAGGTGCCGGCGCGCTATCGGCGCCAGGCGCCGGTGGGCTTGCCCAATTGGCCAGAAGAGGCGCTACGCACGCTGTTCACGGCCCTGTCGGCGCAGAACATTAGCCCAGACCGCACGTGTTACCCGCTGGGCTCGTGCACCATGAAGTACAACCCCTATCTTAACGAAGTGGCGGCAGCGCTGCCCGGCTTTGCGCAATTGCATCCCGATGCGCCGCTGGCGGACGCGCAGGGTACGCTGGAAGTCGTCTACCACCTTCAAGAGTATTTCAAGGCGATTACCGGCCTGCCAGCCGTGACCACACAGCCGGTGGCCGGGGCGCAGGGGGAGCTGGTGGGCTTAAAGATGTTTCAAGCCTATCACCGCAGTCGGGGCGAGACACAGCGTGATGTGGTGCTGATCCCGCACTCGGCGCATGGCACCAATCCAGCCACCGCCACCATGGCGGGCTTTGAGACCATACAGCATGGGGCGGAGATGGTGGCAGGTATCGTCGAAATCCAGGCTGGGCACCATGGGCAAATCGCCATGGACCATCTCCAGCAACTGGTTGAGCGCTATCGCGGGCGTATTGCCGGGATGATGGTCACCAATCCCAACACCTCGGGCATCTTGGAAACCCGCTTTGCCGACATGGCGGCCTTGATTCATGCCGATGGCGGGTTGGTGTACATGGATGGGGCGAACATGAATGCCATCGCGGGTTGGGTCGATCTCGGCGCCCTGGGGGTGGATGCGGTGCACAACAATAACCACAAAACCTGGAGCATCCCGCACGGCGGGGGTGGACCGGGTGATGCCATGGTGGCGGTGAGTGCGCGGCTGGCGTCGTTTTTGCCGGGCCCGCAGGTGATCCGCACGGCGCAGGGTTATGCCTGGACCCACGCGCCACGCTCGATTGGCTCAGTGCACCGGCACTTCGGTAACATGGCGCACAAAATACGCGCCTATACGTATCTACGGGCGCTGGGGCATGCTGGGGTGCGGCGCATGGCGGCGGTGGCCGTGTTGGCGGCGCGGTATCTGCATCAGCGCTTACGGCCCCATTTCCCAACCTTACCGACCGAAACACCGGACTCCCCGCGCATGCATGAGTTCATTCTGACACTGCCTGAGGCAACGTTTGCGCGTCTCGAAGTGGTGGGGATCAGCCGCACCCGCGCTATTGGCGCTTTTGGCAAGCTGTTTCTGGATTTTGGCTACCACGCCCCCACGGTGTCGTTTCCCGAAGCCCAGGGTCTGATGATCGAGCCCACCGAGTCGTATACCAAAGCTGAACTTGACCGCTTTGCCGAGGCCATTATCCTCATGCTCCATCTCGTGGATACGCAGCCGACCCTCTTGCACACGGTGCCGCATTTCACCCCGGTAGATCGTATTGATGAGGTCAGTGCCAACAAGCAGGTGGTGGTGAGTGCACCCCTGACGCTTATGCCGGCGGTGTTGCCGAATCGCCTGGACCCCGCTGTCCTGGCCCAGATGCCTTTGGAGGCGATTGCTGAGGCTATCCGTCACGCCAGTACGGCGCAGCGCCCTGAGAGTCCAAGCCCTCACGCAGGACGCAGAATATAAAAATCTAACTCGTACCGGTAAATGTCTTGGGTATATTCTGCTCCAATGAATCGCCCCAACACGCGTCGTACAATGATGCGTTCTTGCACGACGAAATGCTCGGCGTCGTCGAGGCGAAAGTGGATATCTAACATATCGTTCACGACGATCTGCGCCTTGGGACTGACACGGAACCCCACCCCAGCCACCGAGAGCGAGGTCACCATTATGTACTGGACGACGGACTGCTCTGGCCGCTGGGTGTCGACGCTGCAGACTTTGCCAGGGAACTGCACCGGCATCCGTATATAGCGGCGGTGATCCAAGCTCCCCTGAAAAGCCTCATCACAGCGTTTACAATAGATTTTGACCCTTTTCCCTCCGACATACTTGTCCTGCTGCGCCAGCTTGACCTTGCGGCCGAGGCCACATTTTGGACAGGTCACCGCACCCTCTTTATCGGGGTTGAGGTACACTCGGATGGTATGTTTCTTGGCCTGCATGAGTCTCGCTCCCCCACCTATGCGCTAACAAGCTGTCGCGGCGTATGCTGCGTCAGTGCTACGCATGAAAATCCATATCTGTACACTATACTCTATGTGCGCTTCGCACTGCAGTTTATCTTCATCGTCATTTATCGGCGGAAAGTCAAAAAAATGAAAAATGGGCATCTGTCCCATTCCACCCGCATTCTGCGCCTCGTGTTGCGTTCCTGCGGTCTTTCTCTGTACAATAGGCACCGCCCAATGTGACGGCTGCCCGCGTTACTGCAGCAGGATGGCGCTACCGGAGCACATGTGCCCTACGTCCACGGAGGTTCCCCGTGCTTGCACCGCTCGTTGCTAAACGTCCATGGCAGGTGCTGACGGTCACTGAGGTGACACGCGACATTAAAGCGCTCCTGGAAGAGACCTTTGCTGCGGTGTGGGTCGAGGGCGAAATCTCCAATTGGAAGGTTGTCCAAAGTGGGCACGCCTATTTCACGCTGAAGGATACCCACACACAGTTGCGTACGGTGATGTTCCGTGCGTCCCTGCGGCATCTGGCCTTCACCCCCGCATCTGGCATGCACGTGCTGGCGCGTGGACGGCTGACCGTCTATGAGCCTCGTGGCGACTACCAACTCCTCGCCGAAGCCCTCGAACCTCAAGGGATCGGGGCGCTCCATTTGGCCTTTGAGCAGCTCAAAGAGCGCCTGTTCCAGGAGGGTTTGTTCGATGCCGCGCGCAAACGCCCCCTGCCGTTGGTGCCGCAACGCATCGGGATCGTCACGTCACCCACGGGCGCGGCCATTCGGGATATTGTGCACGTCGTGCATCGTCGTCGCTCTGCGGTGCATCTCTATCTCTACCCCGCGCATGTACAGGGCCGCGAGGCGGTGCCGGATATCGTCCGTGGTCTTGCCGCCCTCAATGCCTGGGAGCCGCGTTTAGACGTACTCATCGTCGGTCGGGGCGGCGGCTCACTCGAAGACCTGTGGGCGTTTAACGAAGAGCCGGTAGCACGGGCGATTGCGGCCTCGGCGATCCCGGTCATTGCCGCCGTCGGGCACGAGATTGATTACACCATTGCCGATTTTGTGGCAGATATGAGCGCCTCGACTCCCTCCGCCGCGGCCGAGTTAGAGCATTTTCATAATTTACATACTGTTTTATGGCCGGGTATGGTATAAAGGGGGCACGCTGTAGGAGGGCGTTGTGGATGGTAGCATCGATATCATTGGATTTACGTCAGCGGATAATGAAGGCGTGTGATGAAGGC
>SXND01000276.1 GCA_005777235.1 Pseudomonadota bacterium | reverse complement strand
CTGATCGAACAGCTCTTACCGAAGTCGATTCATGCAGTCACCTCGCAGGGCTTCGAACTGAAGGTGGCGCTCTTTGTGATCGCCTCTAGCCTCAATTGTTACCTCAATCTTTAGGAAGCCTGTAGGTAGCAACTTGAGTTACGATATGGTGTTGGGGGCGTCTGACACTGGTGGTCTGGGATTCTGACCGAGGATAATGTGGTAGATCGGGCTTCAGCCCGACAAGGCCACCGGCGCAGGGCCGACGCTATGGACATTTCGTAGGGCAGGAGGACGTCTGCATGAGCACCGTTGCCGCGCCGCAGGTACACCTGTGGACACGCCAGGAATATCAGCAGATGGCAGCACTGGGGTTGTTCACGCATCAACGCGTTGAGCTGATTGAAGGGCAGGTGGTGGATATGAGCCCGATGGGGAGTGAACATGCAACCGCCGTTACCCTTGCAGCGCACACGATCACGCGCGCTTTTGGGGCGGGGTACGTTGTGCGTTGGCAGATGCCCTTTGGAGTGGGGGCACTGTCAGAGCCTGAACCGGATGTGGCCGTGATCGTCGGTGACGCGCGCGACTACACGGCGGCCCATCCTACCGCCGCCGTCCTGCTGGTGGAAGTGGCGGATACTTCGCTGGCCTATGATCGGACGGAGAAAGCCAGCCTGTACGCCAAAGCCTGGGTGACGGATTACTGGCTGCTCAATCTGGTACAGCGCCAACTGGAGGTCCACCGTGATCCTGTCGCGGACAGCACGGCGCCCTATGGTTTTCGGTATGCCATGACCATCGTCTACGCGACGACTGAGCAGGTGACTCCGCTGGCCCTCCCGCATATCCGTATTGCCGTGGCGGAGATGCTGCCGTGACGCTCGGACCCACCCTCGCCTCGTGGAGAGAATGGAGGTGATGACCATCATCTGGAGGAGAGCCTCAGAGCCCACGGCGCGTACACAGAAGGGTTTGCCAGGGTGCAAACATTTGCGACAATATCCTGGGAAGCCGTAAAAGACTGTTCTTGACAGAAAATCAGTCGGTTATGGTTATTTCCCCTTGCAACGGCATGTCTGGAAACTCGACACAAAAAGTCGCAAATCCGGGTGGGAGGGGGGTGCTGCGTAAGGGATTTGCGACAAAAGGCTTTTTAGAATGTTTGTCATGAATTTGACAGCCTTATACGGCGACAAAAATCAAACAGCTGTGGAGTGTCAAAATCTTGACAAAATGCGGTCGCGAGCCATTTGTTCGCAAATGCCTTCCCAGCGTGGGCGGGGTAAACGATTTGCGACAATTTTCTCAAGCATGATTTTATATAATATCAATGGATTATGTGGATTGAAGGGTGTAGTGAGTACAATTTCAGGGCCGTGGCTGGGGGTGATTTGCGTATTTTTCTGATACAATCGCCCAGCACGTTGTCGAGAAAGGAGAAAGAAGGTATGTGCCATACACAGCATTCACCCCCAAACTCCAGGAAACCCGCATAAATAGTGCTGTTGGCTTTCCGCTCCTGGGAGGAAGGAAATTGAAACACCCCCCCTGGAGGCCGCGATACAGCCCTCGTCGGAATGGTTGGCTTTCCGCTCCTGGGAGGTGGGAAATTGCGTCCCATCAGTACATTCGGCAAAAGATTCGGCAAGCCTCTCCAATGCAAGCGATGACAACTCTCTCAGTAGAGCGTACGCATGACTGAGACGGTCAACTCGAAAAATGGTGTGCCGATTCGACTCACGGATGAAAGATGGGCACACATTACAGAAGAACACGGGGAATTGGTGGGCCTACGGCAGGATGTTATGGAAACCGTCATCAATCCAGCGGCGATTTTCGCCGGGAATCGAGGCGAGTTGCTCGCAGTCCGGGAGGTCGAACCAGGGAAATACCTGGTGGTGGTCTACCGCGAATTCCCGCAGGACGGCTTTATCATCACCAGACCCGTGCGAGAAGCCCCTGACTTTAGTCATGGGGAGGAAAGCACGGTTGCCGAAGGCAACAGGTTTTGCATGGCTCTTTCTTCTGTGATATAATACACCAATATGAAAACCACACTACAAGTCAAACTTTTGCCCACATCAGAACAACACACCGCCTTGCTTGATACCATGCGCGCCTTTAACGCGGCGTGCACCTGGATTGCCGCCTATGCCTATCATGAGCGCTGTGCCTCCAAGTTTATGGCACAGAAAGCCCTGTGCTACGAGATACGCCAGCGGTTTGATTTGTCGGCCCAACTGGCGATTCGCGCGATTGCCAAGACCGTCGAAGCCTACAAGCGCGACAAGACCCAGCAGGTCGCGTTACGTCCTGATGGCGCCATCGTCTACGACGAACGTATTCTCGCCTTTCATGCCTTGGACGAAGTGAGTCTGATGACGTTGCACGGGCGAACCGTGGTGCCCATGCAGATGGGCGACTATCAGCGGGTGCAGTTCTCCCGCGCCAAGGGGCAAGCCGATCTGGTGTTCGTCAAGGGCACGTTCTTTTTGCTCGTGACGCTGGACACCCCGGAAGAGCCGCCGATGGAACCCACACACTTCCTGGGCGTCAATTTGGGTATTGTCAACGTGGCGACGGACTCGGACGGGAACAGCTATACGGGCACCCCGGTGGAAGTGGTCCGGCACCGTTGCGGACGTGCCCGGCAAACCTTCCAGGCCACTGGCACCAAAAGTGCCAAGCGACGCCTCAAGAAGATGGCGCGCAACGAATCCCGCTTTCGTCGGGATGTCAACCACACGATCTCGAAACGGCTTGTGGCCCATGCCAAAGACACGAAAGCCGCGTTGTCCCTGGAAGACTTGACAGGGATTCGCGACCGGATGACGGTTCGTCAAGGCCAGCGCAACAAGCATAGTAGTTGGAGCTTCAAGCAACTGCGGCAGTTTGTCAGCTACAAAGCCCAGCGGGCGGGCGGGCCGGTGGTGTTCGTGGATCCCCGCAACACCAGTCGGACGTGTAGTCGCTGTGGCTTTGTGGACAAACGCAACCGTCGTTCTCAAGCCGAGTTTTCCTGTCTCCGGTGTGGGCATCACGTCCATGCTGACCACAACGCGGCGAGGAATCTCGCCACTAGGGGCGCTGTCAAACGCCCTGATTTAGTAGCACCCTGAGGAGGGCAGTATGCCTTCTCTTGGTAGTTACAAGCCTCTGGCTTTAGCCATGGGGTCTTTGACAGCGTTTCTTACCCGGAGGGGACAAACGCTACGTCGAAGGCAACAACTATGGCCTCTCTAGCGATTGACGCGTATCTGCGGCTGTTGCCGTCGGTCCAACAGACAGGTCAGCAGTCGCTGTGGCTGTCGTATGACGCCGAGGCAGACGTCCTGTATGTCAACTTCAAAAAACCCAGTGCGGCTACAGACAGTGAACTGACAGAGGACGATGTCATCATCCGCTATGAGGGCGATGAGGTCATTGGCCTCACCATTCTGCATGCCAGTCAGAGGTAAGAATGCCACCATGATCCTCATTGACCTCAAAAGCCTCTACGGCGACCTGGCTAAACTCCCCCTGCTGCCCACCTACATCGAACATGTCCTGGCGCTCGCCGGGGAAGGGCGGGAAGTGGTCCTCACGGGTGCGGCCCCGGTGTGGCTCTATCTCTCCGTCGCGCACGCCCTGCACGGCAAGGCAAAGCGGCTCATCTACCGCGCCCCGGTCACTGGTGATGTGGTGATCTTCGATCACGATCCGTTTTGAGGAGCAACCCCATGCCACCTGACGCCCGCTCTGTGATGGTCTGCCTCATCAGCCGTCAGACCATGCAAAACCTCCTACCCATCCTGCAGGACCGGCCCGCGCATGTGGTCTGCCTCACTACCCGCGAAGAAGACGAGAGTCGCCAGCACCTCGAAGCGGTGGTGCAGGCGCAGCATATCCCCTGCGAGACCCCGCTGTACGTCGACGCCTATGTACCGGCTTCCACCGCCCAGGCGTGCCGTGAGATCCTGGCGCGCTATGGAGCGGACACGCTCATCGCCAACCTCACCGGCGGCACCAAGGTGATGTCCCTGGCGGCATTTCGCGTCTTTGCCGAGGCGCAGGTGCCCTGCGTCTACACGGACACGCCGCACCAGCGCTTGCTCTTCCTGCATCCCGAGGCGCGTGAGGCGGAGACGCTGCAAACGCGCGTGGACGTGCTCACCTATCTGCGGGCGCACGGGCAGCTCGCCAGCTTGCGTGGGCGCGAGTCCCGCCTGTCGGCCCCTGGTCTGGCAGCCTTTCTCGGTGAGCACATTGCCGAGCTGGAGCCATTTTTGAGTCGCCTGCGCTATGAGCTGCGCAATGCCCCAGAGCAAACGCGCGTGCGCCTTGCCCCTCAGGGCCGACAGCGGCAGGCCGTGGCGGACGAACTTCTGCAGCGCGCCATACGTGCCGGGCTGGTGGAAGCGCATCCGAGCGGACCGCGTGAGCTGGAACTAGTCTTTCGGGATATCAAAGCACGGCGCTATCTGGAAGGCGAATGGCTGGAAGATCTGGTGTTCGAGACGGTCAAGGACGGTGGCTTTGATAGCGTGGCCACCAATGTGGCCCTGGGCTGGCATGATGCGCCCGAGCGCGAGATGAACGAGATCGACGTGGCCGTGGTGCACCATCTGCGCTTCTTCTACCTTTCCTGTAAGACTGGCAGTGATGCGCAGCAGATGAAGCATCACCTGTTTGAGCTCGAAACCCTATCGGCCCTGGCCGGAGGGCTGTTCAACCGGCCCATTCTGGTGGCATCGAGTGCCAAAGCTGTGCCGCAGCATTTGCGGCGGCGCATGGAGGCGCTGCACATTGCCTATGTGGGGCCGGAGGATTTACCCCGTCTGGCGGCACGGCTGGCGGAATTGCTCAGGTAACCCCGATGCTCACTGTGATTGCCTATGACATTGCTGAGGACCGGCGGCGCACGCAGGTCAGTACGCTGCTGGAAGATTACGGCGTGCGCGTCAACTACAGCGTATTCGAGTGTGAGCTGAGCGCAGCGGAGTTTGCGTAGGTGTGTACCCGACTGTCGGCCTTGATCGAGGCGCGCCAGGATCGCATTCTGCTGTATCGTCTCTGTGAGAGCTGCCGTCCTCGCAAGGCTACGCTGGGGCGACCCGGCGAGGAGCCCGAGAGGAGCGGGGTGGTCATCGTGTAGGAGGGGGCGCGCGTGAGCACGGAAGACATGCCCCGCGCCCGGTGGCGCAGGTGGTGAAGCAGCAAAAGCGCCGCTATCTGCGCCGTGCCGTGGAAGGCTCTGAGCTGGTGATCTCAGAGCCCGGGGTGTTTATCGGCAAGACCGCCTCACGCCTGGTGGTGAAGAAGCAGCGCCGGGTGATCATGGAAATGCCCTTGCGCCAGCTCCGCCACGTGATCATCACGACCTCGGGCGTGACGCTCTCCGCTGCCGTGATCACCTTGTGTGCGCGCGAAAAGATCGCCCTGGATTTTCTGTCGCCGCGTGGTGAGCCCCTGGCCCGTCTCAGCACCCCGGTCGATGCCCTGGGCACCACCGGCCTGCAGCAGGTGCAGGCCGTGCACGATGGCAGTGGCCTGCACCTGGCGCGTACGTTTGTCTACGGCAAACTCAAGAACCAGCTCAACCTGGTGAAGTATTACCACAAGTACCGCAAGCGCGTAGACCCCGACTTTGCCAGGACTTTTAAGGACGTGGAGCGCCAGTTTACGGCGCTCATCGCGGAGCTGCGGCGCTTTGTCCCCGAGGGCGAGTACGACACCGGGCGTCATCGCCTGTTCGCCTTCGAGGGCCAGGGCGCCATCCTGTACTGGCAGATGATCCGCCTGCTGCTGGCGGATGACGTGGAGTTCGCCGGACGCCAGCGCCAGGGTGCCACGGATCTGGTGAACTCGCTGCTGAACTACGGCTATGGCATGCTCTATCCCCGCATGCACGAGGCCCTGCTGCGCGCCGGGTTGCATCCTGGTATTAGCTTTCTGCACAGCTTCCAGGATGGCAAACCGACTTTGACGTTCGATCTCATTGAAGAGTTTCGCGCCCAGGCCGTGGACCGGGTGGTGTGTGGCATGATTACCAAGGGCGAACGTCTGGAGATGGAGCCTCAGAGCGGCAATCTTACCAAACTCACCTTACGCGGAGCCCTGTACGGGGGTGAGGGCCCGTAAAGTGGCGAAAGCGGAGCGGAGGGCATTGAGGTAGAGTTTGGACTTTAGGGCAAAATGATGAAGCTTGGTCCTCATTTTCAGCCGCTCTAGTTTAAT
>SXND01000275.1 GCA_005777235.1 Pseudomonadota bacterium | reverse complement strand
TGCTCGGGCAGGGAGGGATGCCGCATACGGCGGTGGTGCAGGGCGGGGGCATCACCGCCGTGAAGCTGGAGCATGTGTGGGTGGAAGCCTGGGTCGACTTTTTCCCCAGCCAGGGGGCCAGGCATGTTCAGGGCGATACGTAGATCCCGCTGGATGCCAGCTTCAAGCCATACCGTGCGCTTCCCGGCATGGCTCTTCCCACCGCGCTGCCGTTCGATGTGTCGGCGTTCCTGACACAGGCGACGGAAGGGGCGACCATCCATCCGTCGGAAGGCTGGGTGCAGGGGCTCAACCAGGCGAACATCAACACGCTTCTGAGAGCCTATCAGGAGCAAGTCGTCAGTTTTGTTACCGCCCAGAAAGCCCAGGCCACGGTCGATGATGTCCTGGGCACCCGGCAGATTATCCCCGCTGGGCGCCCCGTCCTGGCGGCGGGGCTGCCGTATACCCTGATCGTGCGGGGGGCAACGTGGGCCGCGCTCCCCGCTTCCCTGCGCCATCATCTCACCCTGGCGCTGTTCGTCGGCGCGGTAGATCAGGCCTTGGAGGAGCCGAGTTGGGCCCAGACGCTGAGTCTGCCAGCCCTGCGGGCTCGGCGACTCGGGGTGACCTATGCGCCCGCCACGGAGGCCGACCGGCAGCTCATGGCGCAGGTCAAGCAACAGGGCGCCACGACCTTGCCGGCGTATCTCCTGCGGGTGCGTCCCCTGCTGCAACTGGATGGGGACACCATCGCCACAGGTCCGACCGATCGGCTGGGGCAGCGGCAGGTCTGGCAGATCACCGTGCAGGCGCCTCTGGGGCACAACACGGGGACGGAGACGTTTCTCGGCAGCGCTGGCGATGAGTTCGTCGTCGGGATCAACGGCAATGGCTTGACGCCAGCGGTCCTTGAGGCGCGTTTTGCCCGGGGGCCGTCGGACACCGCGGCGGCAAATTTATACACGCTGAGTCTGTGTTATTGGATCCTGCAGGATGTGGCAGACCAGATGGCGGCACGGGGGCGCTGGGGTGGTGGTGCAACGCTTGCCCTCGGTGGGGCTCTTTACGGTGCCGCTCCAGGTGCAATGGCTCTTCGGCGTGCCGCTCACAGGCTCCTATCAAGCGCGACAGATGGACGTCCCCCGGGTGCTGGTCGCCGTGGCCGGGTCGACGCCCGCCCAGGTGAGAGCCTTCCGGCAGCAGAGTGGGTGGCAGGGGTCGTCGTTTGAAGGGACGGTGTTGGACATGGTGTTCGCCTCTCCCCTCGGCAGCAGTGTCTCGGCGGTGCAAGTGCTTGAGGACGCCAATGCGCAGGGGATTCCCCTGTATAGGATCACGGCGCAGACGTGGGCGAGCGCGTGGCCGCAGCTGCAACTCGACCCGGAGGTCCAGGAGGAGATTCGCACGGCGGTAGAGACGGGCAACACCGTGCTGATCCCGGCGCGCGAGGTGGTGCATGGGCGGTGGCGGGGCATCGGCTACGTCATCCAGGATCCAGAGACGGGAGCTGGAGCCTATCTCATCCAGGGGGGGCTCCATGGGGCTCTCCAAGAGCCGTGTCAAGACCAGCCCGAAACGGAGCCAGTGCATCAACCGATCACCGGGGTGGTCTTTTCGCTGCTCTTATTTATCGTGCTCGTGTTGTTTATGTTGGCCATCATCAAATGGCTGCCCACCGTTTCCCCGCCGTTGACCCCAATCATTGGCCTCCTGTTTCAAGTGGTGCCCGCGGTGGCGGCCAGCACGCCGGCGGATTTCAAGGAGCTCTGGGAGCACTTCTTCGAGCCAGTCTGGGAGCTCGCCTTCCAGACTGGTCCCGAGTATCGTGGGGATGGGATGAAGGCTCCTGGAGACTGTTCTACTGCTCGGCATGCGGAACTCCATCGAGTGCAGAAAAGCTTGGAGACGCTTCCTGGTGCTAAGCGATGTCGAGAAGCTGCACAGGCGGGAGAGTGTGCACTCGCTGGTAGCTGTGCCGTGAATGCCTACGCTGCTATCAATGCTCGGCTGGCGATCATGGTTGAGTGTTTTAGGGGCGGCGATCGTATTCACTGGCAAAAAATTGAAGAACTCCTTCGGGCCCTCCAGAAATGTCTCGAGTGTATGGCGCTGCATAACTGTGGCAATCCCCTGACTGTACCATGGTGCAATGAGGAGCCTTCCATGCCCCCGTCTTCCGATCTAACATCACGCACCCAGGCTATTGCGCAGGCCGTCTGGGACGCCTTCCCCGATGTGGCCTTCCCGACGCTGGCCCCCATTGGTAAGGGCTATTGGGAAACCAACGCTGGGGGACACGGCTCTTACTACATGAATGATGACGGCATGGAAACCGAAGCCTTCTTCCGGGGGCGCGTGTGGGACGACTTCATCGGTGAGACTGGCGCCGAGACGGCCACGCGGTTGACGCGCTTCATGCGTGCGCCGCCCCCAGCCAAACGCTGGACGGCGGTGGTGGGGGAGCCCCTGCTCGCCTGGACCAGCTTGCCGATGAGCTTGTGGGATATGATGCCCGCAGCCCAGGCTTACTATCTCCCGGGGTATCTGCTCACGGCGCTGCCCCTCCTGGCGGCCATGCCGATGGGGTTATTGCCCTGGGTCGAAGGGCGACCCGATCCGCTCCAATTTCTCGAGGACACGATCCGCGTGCTCATCCCCCCCGTGGACCTTGCGGTGTGGGAAGCGCTGCCCCACCTCCCGCCGGAGCGGCTGGTGCCCACCTATGCAGACCACACGTGGCTCAGCGACGAGGAAGCGTTTCTGCGTTTTGTCGGGCAGTTGACCAAGCCACAGTGCTGTGCAGTGCGTCAATGGGTGCTCTTCGCGCTGGCCATCGATACGGATTGGGGCTCTCTCGTAGAAATGGAGGCCCTGCGAAGCTGCTGGGCGGAACCAACGTTCGCGTGAGAACCAGAAATGGTAGCGAGGAAGGCGCCTGTGGTGATGACCGCCTCGATCTGACTGTGCAGACCATGGCGTATGTCGTCTTGGTGCTGTCGGTCAGGGAGGCAAATGGGCTCAGAACACATGTGTACGAGTGTATGGCGCAGCATGGCTGCGTCCATCCCCGGACGGTGCCATAGTCCACTGAGGAACCTTCCATGCCCTCGCCCTCCGATCTGACACCACGCGCCCAGGCGATCGCGCAGGCCGTCTGGGACGCCTTCCCCGATGTGGCCTTCCCCACACGGGCCCCCAGTGGGATGACGGCATGGCAATCGAAGCCTTCTTCCGCGGGTGTGTGTGGGACGACTGCATCGGGGAGACCGGCGCCGAGACAGCCGCGCGGCTGACGCGCTTCATGCGTGCCCCACCCCCGGCCACACGCTGGACGGCGGGCGGTGGGGGGGAAGCCCCTGCTCGCCTGGACCAGCGTGCCCATGAGCTTGTGGGATATGATGCCCGCGGCCCGGGCCTCCTATCTCCCCGCCTCTCTGCTCACCGCCCTGCCCTTGCTGGTCGCCAGGACGGCAGGGTTGTTACCCTGGGTCGAGGGGCGGCCCAGTCCGACGCAATTTGTCTACGATACGATCCTGGTACTCATCCCCCCGCTGGACCTCGCCGTGTGGGAGGCGCTGCCCCACCTGCCGCCGGAGCGCTTGCTACCGACCCGGGTGGAGCACGGGTGGCTCAGTCAGGAGGAGACGTTTCTGCGTTTTGTCGGGCATTTGACCCAGCCGCAATGCCACGCGGTCCACAATTCGTGCTGTTCGCGCTGGCCATTGATACCGATTGTGACTATACAGCGGAGAGGGACGCCCTGCGCGCCTGCTGGCTGGAGCCAACGTTCACGTGAGGGCCAGAGGTGGGAAGCTCTGAGCGCTGCGGCTGGACCGCGGAGTGCTGGAAAGCTTTACGGCCCCCAGAAACCCTCAAGAAGCCTATAATACACCATCGTGTTTATTGTCAGCCCCCTGTCAGAGGGGGCACGGCCAGGCCAGAGGAGCGGGACATGGCAGTGATTCGCTTTGGTTTGATTGGCATGGGCAGGCATGGCATGCGCTATGCCCAGCATCTCATGCGCGACATTAAAGGCGCGGAACTGTATGCCGTGTGTCGGCAAGATCCCTTACGCGGCACGACTTTTGCGCGGGATCACAACGTGCGCTATTACCGGGAGTATCTCGACTTGCTGGGCGATCCGCAGGTCGATGCCGTCGCCGTGGTGACGCAGCCCCGCCTCCATGAGCGCATCTGTACTACGGCTCTGGGAGCGGGCAAAGCCGTGCTGGTAGAAAAGCCCATGGCCTGCACCACCCGCGAGGGTATTAACATTGTGGAAGCGGCTAGCGGGGCCAATCGTTTGCTGATGGTGGCGCACACGCTACGCTTTAACAGCGTCGTGCAGGCCCTGGAGCAGCATATCGACGAGATTGGCTCCATCCACACGATTAGCATGAGCCAGCGCTTAGAGCCCCCGGAAAACGACTGGATGGATGATGTTGCCGTGGCTGGCGGAGGGGCGGTGTTGCACACGGGCATTCATTTGTTTGATCTGCTGCGCTTTCTCTCCGGTGATGAAGTCCGGCAGGTGTACTGTGAGTTGACGCGCGTGTTTTACGAAGAACAGGAAGACGCTATGAGCGCCATCATGCGGCTGCGACAGAGCAAGATCCACTGCGTGCTGGATGTGGCGCGCTATACGGGTGGGCGCTCGGGTCGTATCGAGTTGGTGGGTGAGGGCGGGCAGCTCATGGGGGAGTTCGAGCATGGCTACGCCATGATTATTCGTGGACGCCGCGCCACGCCGCTGGACCTCGCCCCACCGGCGCAGACCATTGTCGGGGTGCTGCAGGCCTTTGTGCAGGCGTTCCAGGAGGACACGGAACCGCCGGTGAGTGCCTTGGATGGCTATCGCGCGGTGGAAATTGCCGAGGCCTGTTATGAGTCCGCCAGTGCCAAGGAGTCAGTGGAAATCGAGCCGGATGATGACGATGAGATCGATGAGTGGGACGACTGCTAAGCGCCTGGAGGGGCACGGATGGACGGGGCCGTCTGTTTAACGAGCGGTGGACAGGATTCCACCACCTGCCTGTTTTGGGCCAAAGCGCGCTTTGCGCCGCTCCGCGCCCTCGCCTTTGACTATGGCCAGCGGCACCGCCTGGAATTGGACGCGGCGCGTGTCATCTGCGCGCTGGCCGAGGTGCCCTTAACCGTGCTGCCGCTGATGATTCTGCGTGATCTGGGCGGTTCGGCGTTGATTGGCAGCGGCACGACCATCCAGGCCAGCGGCGGACGCGACGGGTTGCCCAACACGTTTGTGCCCGGACGCAATGTGTTGTTTCTCACGGTGGCGGCGGCCCTGGCCTATCAATACGATATCCACGACCTGATTATTGGCGCCTGTGAAACCGACTCCAGCGGCTACCCCGATTGTCGCGCCCAGACCATACAGGCGCTGGCGCAGACCCTCCAGCTCGGCATGGATTATGCGGTGCGCATTCATACGCCGCTCATGCACCTCACCAAGGCGCAGACGGTGTTGTTGGCACAAGAGGTGGGGGCTATGGAGGCGCTTGGGCATTCGCACACGTGCTACGAGGGCTGCTATCCACCCTGCGGCCAGTGTCCGGCTTGCCAACTGCGCGCCAGGGGCTTTGCGGAAGCTGGGGTGCCCGATCCATTGCTGCACCGCACTTAGCGCCCCTGAAACACCGGCGGGCGCTTGTCCAGAAACGCCCGCCGGCCTTCCTGCAAATCCGCGCTTTGCATGCAGATATCGCGCAGGTGTTGCATCGTGGCGGCATGCGCGGACACATCCTGAAAACTGTGGATGAGCCCTAGCACACGCTTGGTATATTGCACCGACAACGGCGCATTCTCGGCGATCTGGCGCGCCATGGCATACGTGGTCGGTTCCAGCTCGTCGGGTGGGAGGACGTGATTGAGCAGCCCCATGTCGCGGGCGCGGGCCGCGTCAAAGGTACACGCCGTCAAGAAAATCTCGGAGGTATAGGCGATGCCAATGAGATTGACAAAACGCAACAGCCCCTCTGCCGAATAGAGCACGCCCAGACGCGCTGGGGGCATACGAAACTGCCCGGTGTCTGCCGCCAGACGGATGTCGCAGGTCGCGGCGAGTTCGAGTCCACCGCCCATACAATAGCCATGGATCATGGCCAGCGTGGGAGCAGGAAAGGCTCGCACCTGGGCAATGAAATGCGCAAAGAGGCTGGGACCGGCGCCCTGCGTCTCGGGGGCTTGCCCCTGGCGTTCCGGCAAACGCCCGATATCAAAGCCCGACGTAAAGGCCCGCGTGCCCTGGCCACGGATCACCAACACACGTGTCTGGGCCTCTGCCTGCAAGCGTGCGAGATGGGTACAGCACAATTCCAACATGTCCGGAGACAGGGCATTGTGCTTTTCAGGACGATTGATCGTCAGGGTGGCGATAGCCCCCTGCTGCTCACAATATATGGACTCAGCCATGGAGGATTTCCGTGTGCCGGGACACCGCTAACGCCGCCGGGAGCGCCGTCGGAAGAAGGCCGGCACGTCGATGGCCGTCTCATCCGTTGGCGCGCTATCGGGTTCGGGGGCCTGGGCATGTTTGTTAAACGCTTGCCAACGCGCGTAGACATCTTCATCGAACTTTTCATGCACGTCATACGGCGCGTCGGTCTCGCCCTCTGGGAGACCATTAGGGGTGGGCATGGCCCCACGCCGCCGTGCGGATGAGCCAGCCTGCGCAGCGGCCTCGGCATAGCCGGTGGCAATCACGGTCACGCGCAGGGCATCGCCCATTGCCGCATCAATCACCGCGCCGAAGATAATCTGCGCCTCGGGATGGGCGGCCAGTTGGACGGCGGAAGACGCCTCGTGTACTTCATACAGCGACATGTCCATGCCACCCGTGATGTTAATGAGCACCCCCTGCGCCCCATGTACTGAGGCTTCCAGGAGCGGGCTCTCAATGGCGCGCTGCGCCGCCAGGACGGCGCGTTCTGCCCCTGAGGCCAGGCCGGTGCCCATAATGGCTTTGCCCTGGCCGGTCATGATGGTCCGGACATCGGCAAAGTCGAGATTCACCAGCCCCGGCACGAGAATCAGATCAGAAATGCTTTGCACCGCTTGGCAAAGCACATCATCGGCGACGCGAAACGCTTCGCGCAGCGGCGTGCGCTTATCGACCACTTCCAAGAGGCGTTGATTCGGGATGACAATCAGCGTATCGACATGGTCACGCAATTCGTGGATACCGGCTTCCGCCTGCCGCATGCGCTGGCGCCCTTCAAAGACGAAGGGTTTCGTGACCACCGCGACCGTTAAAATGTGCTTCTCGCGGGCCATACTGGCAATGACTGGCGCGGCCCCCGTACCCGTGCCGCCTCCCATGCCCGCGGTGATGAAGACCATATCGGCCCCTTCAAGGGCTTTGGTAATGGCTTCACGGTCTTCCTGTGCGGCTTTGCGGCCCACCTCTGGGTTGGCCCCGGCACCCAAGCCACGAGTGAGCGTGGCCCCTAGTTGGAGGCGGATGTCTGCCTGGGTGGTCTCCAGAGCCTGGAGATCGGTATTCGCGATGAGGAATTCCACCCCCCGCAAGCCAGAGGCAATCATGGTGTTGACCGCATTCCCACCACCACCACCGACACCAAACACTTTAATGTACGCGCCCTTCTCGATTCCGTCAGCCTCCGTCAACCGCATCATACAACCACCTCCAGGCTCCCGACATCCTCTGTGACTGCGCTGCCATCCGCCATCCGGGTTCATTCCGGTTGCGGCGCTGGTTCGATATCGCGCGTACTAAATAACAACTCCTGACGACCGGCAGAAATGGCCTCCTGGACTTCATCACCTGTCAGCGGGATGAGGAGCAATTGACGATCGAGTCGATTATGGAGCAATTGGATCGCTTCATTATTTTGCATAATTTTGATCACGTTCCGCTGCCCTTGGCGATTTTCCAGCACCAGGAAATCGCCCTGTGACAACGGATTATGCCCCATGGCGCGTAGCGTATTCAGCACATCACGCAACGATTGCCCCCGTAAGTATTTCCGCAAGTGGATCAGGCGACCGATTTCTTTGATGTCTCTGTCAGAAAAGAGCACGGGCGTACGACGACGGCCTGAGTAGGCGTGCGGACGAATAAGCCCTGTCTCCACCCAGTACATGAGCGTACGATACGGAATACCAAGTTGTGTGGCGACAGTGCGACTATCGTAAGATTCCACAGGAGAGGTCCTTTGTTAATGCAACTTGCATTATCAACGCCAAAGGTACTGAGCCCTCTCCAAGAAGTCAACACTTTTTCACAAGTTTTCCCCAGGCTATCGTCTGCCAGGCCAATGCCCTGCCGTATTATAGTAGCATGGCTCTGCCTCAGGACGAAGTGTCAACACCACACGTGTGGCAAAAAACATTATTGACGATTTTTTTGGATTATGCTAAGGACTTCCTGCGAGGGTTTGCGTACGATACGGCGATGGCACATGGCCGCAAAGGAGAGCGTAATGCGAGGATACCTGTGGAGGCGTGGGAGCGGTGCGGTGGTCGCGCTCCTGCTGTGCAGCGCGGTGACGGCCCTGGCGACCGACAAGCCATCCATTAAAATTGGTTTGTTGTATAGCCTGTCGGGGATGGCTGCCGTCGTGACCGAGGGCACGGTGCATGCCCACGAAATCGCCGCGGACGAGATTAATGCCAAGGGGGGGCTCTTAGGTGGACGCAAGATCGAGTACGTCACGCGGGATGACAAACTCAAACCCGGCGAAGCGGTGAAAGAATTTCGTCGTATGGTGACGCGCGACAACGTCGAGTTCGTCATGGGGGTGATTAGTAGTGGCGTGGCACTCGCCGTCTCTGAAGTCGCCAAGGAGATGCAGGTGCTGTTTGTCAACACGATTGCCCAAACCGCGGCCCTGACCGAGGAACATGGACACCAGTATGTGATCCGCACCAATACCAACAGCACAGTGATTGGGCGCACGGCGGCGCTGGCAGCGTCCCAAGGCCGCTGGAAAACCTATTACTTTATTGGCCCAGACTATGAATGGGGCCATCGGGTTAATGCCGACTTCTGGGAATTTTTGCAGCACAAGAAAGAGGGGGTGCAGAAGCTCGATGAATTGTGGCCGAAGCTGGGCGAGCGGGATTTTTCGTCGCATATTACCACGATCTTGAACGCCAAGCCTGATGCTGTCTTTTCGTCGTTGTGGGGTGGTGATCTCATTGCTTTTGTGAAGCAGGCGAACACCTATGGCTTTTTTGACAAAGTGCAGTTCATCTCCACTGGGGCAGGCGACCTCGATATTCTCAAGCCCCTCGGGGCCGAGATGCCTGACGGGGTCATGGCGACCTTTTCCTATGCCTTTGATTTACCCGTCGCCGGCAAGGAAAAAGAGAACGAGGATTTTGTCGCCAAGTTTAAGGCCCGCACCGGGTACGATCCCAAATCTGGGGACATCATGGGTTATATTTCGACTTACATCCTGGCCAGTGCGATTGAGCAGGCCGGGAGTGCGGAAACGGCGCCCCTGTTGCAAGCGCTCCGTGGCGGCACGTTCAAAACACTCCTCGGCGATGTGACCATTCGCGACTTCGATGGCCAGGCGACCTTCGGCTATTACACGGGTGTGACCTTTACCAACCCACAGTTTCCCTTCAAACGGCTGAAGAACGTGCTGCGCGCTGAAGGTGAGGAAGTCTTACACACCAGGGCAGAGGTGGTGAAGATTCGGGCCGAGCACCACAAAGCCAAAAACTAAGCACCTCTCCCCGTCGGGGTGACTAGCTAGTGCCTTCACCGAGCTGTTGTGCCAGGTGCTGCCCCTGGGAGCGCCGGGCTCCAGCCCGGCTCCCGCCGCCACGCTGGCGCGTGGCGCTCCCAGGAGACGTCGCACATGCGCTCGGTTGCGGCACTAGTCGCCCGGACAACGCCGACGGGCCGAGAGAGAGCCTCTCGGGATAGGCTCTGAGTGGGCGTGCCACCGTGCCTGGCCGCTGATCTCCCGGGCGCGGTTGGTCTCTCCCGCAGCGATGCCGTAGCGAGGACTGTGTATGTCTGACTTCTTTGTGCCCTTGTTGAATGGTCTCACCATCGCCATGACCATCTATGTCATCGCCTCTGGGCTGTCGTTGGTCTTTGGCGTCCTGGGCGTGCTGAATTTTGCGCACGGCTCACTCTACATGTGCGGCGCCTTTCTGCTCTTCACCCTGATGCGGTATGTGCTGCCCCCACCCATGGGTTTTTGGGTCGGCCTCTGCGTCGTCCCCCTGCTGGTGGCTGTGCTGGGGGCGCTGCTCGAAATGGCCTTACTGCGCTTCATCTATAAAGCCGATCCGCTCTATCAATTGCTTCTGACGTATGGGCTCGTGCTGATTATCAGCGACGTGGTGAAGCTCATCTGGGGGGCCGAACATCAGTCCGTGCCCCGTCCGCCGGGTTTTACGGGCTCGGTGGCGCTCTGGGGGCATCTGTTTCCGAGCTACAACCTCTATATTCTGTGGCCCAGTGGTCTTGCCACCATGTGTGGCTTGGCGTATGTGCTGCACCGGACCCGGCTCGGGCGTCTGATTCAGGCCGCGACCCAGGACCGCGAGATGCTCGGCGCCTTAGGCATCAATGTCCGGCGTCTCTACACCGGGGTGTTTGCCCTGGGAGCCGGACTCGGGGGACTCGGGGGGGTGCTGGCCGCGCCCATGGGCGCGATTTATCCCGGCATGGATCTCGACATCATCATTGATGCGTTTATTGTCGTGGTCATTGGGGGCCTCGGCAGTGTGGGCGGCACCGTGCTCGGTGCGATGACGTTTGGCGTGCTGCGCTCCTTCGGCATTCTGTTCATGCCCCAGTTTGAAACGCTGTTCATTTTCATGCTCATGGCCGTGGTGCTGGTCGTGCGTCCACAAGGCCTGTTGGGCACCCACGTCACCAGCGGACACTAGCAATGAAGGGGACAGGGTGCAGACGTTACAGATGACGCCCGATGCGGCGCGTCGGGACCAGAGCCATTGGCTGTTTGGGCTGGCCTTAGGGCTGCTCTTCTGGCTCCCTGAGGTGATTGTGGCTCTGGGCTGGGGGAAGTTCTGGATTGCCCTGCTGGCCGACATGCTCATCTGGGGCCTGTTTGCCGTGGCGTTTAACTTGCTGATGGGCTACACGGGGATGATCTCCTTCGGGCAATCAGCCTATCTCGGGATTGGCGGCTATACCGCCGGGTTGTTGCTGAAAAAAATCAGTGGGCTGCCCTTTGCCCTGGGCCTCCTCGCCGCCCCACTCGCGGCGGCCCTCGCGGCGCTCATCATTGGCGTGTTGTGTATCCGTTTAACGCACACCTATTTTGCCATGCTCACCCTGGCCTTCTCCATGATTGTCTATTACATCGCCTTTAAGTGGTACAGCTTTACCGGCGGCGATAATGGCCTGATTGGCATTCCCGTCCCGTCCTGGGTCCACGATCCGACCTTCGGCAATTACTTCAAATTTGTGCTGGTCATCACCCTCGTGAGTGTGTATCTCCTGTGGCGCATCGTCCACTCGCCTTTTGGCAAGACCTTGATGGCGATCCGCGAAAACCCCCACCGTGCTGGATTCGTGGGTATTCCTGTGAAACGCTACCAGCTCTACGCGTTCATCGTCGCGGGAGCGTTTTCTGGTCTGGCGGGGGCGTTGTTTATGATCAATGAGCGCAGTGTCTACCCGGAGTTGGCGTTCTGGACGCGCTCCACGCAGGTGCTGCTGATGAGCATTCTCGGCGGGGTCTATACGTTCTTTGGTCCCATCGTCGGGGCCTGCGTGCTGCAAGTGATGGATGCCGACATCACCAAGGATTATCCCGGCATCTGGCAATTGTTTCTCGGCAGTATGCTGGTGCTCATCCTGTACGGCTTGCCAGGCGGGATTCTCGGCTTCATCCAAACACGTGATACGGCCAGTACGGATGATCCTGCCACGCGGATCGACAAAACGCTGGCGGAGTTTCAGCGCAAATTTTGGTACTTTTTCGTTGCGGTGCTGTGGTGTACCAGCTTTTTTCGTCTGCTGCAAGCTCCGGCGGCCTGGCGGTTCACGGTCCTGCTCACGGCGGCCCAAGCCGTGGGCGGGGGGGCGCTGTGCGTCTGGCTGCTACGTCAGCTCCGCCGCCGGACGCCACACGGGCGGCGGCTGTTGCTGGCCTTCCCCTTGCTCCCGCTGGGCTTGCATATGCAGTGGCACACGCCCCTGTCTGGCGTGCTGAGCATCGTTCTGTGGGCAGGATGTATCTATTACTACCTGTGGCCAGCCGAGATCCGCCAGGCGTGTGGACGGTAACGCTGAGGGAACAGACAGAGAAGGATGGGGTCATGCTGCTCCGTGTCGTCAAGCTAGGCAAGACTTTCGCGGGGTTTGTCGCCGTGCAGGATGTCACTCTCAGCGTCGTCCAGGGGCAAGTGGCCTGTATTATTGGCCCCAATGGGGCCGGCAAGTCGCCGCTGTTCAACCTGATTACCGGACATCTGCGACCGACGGCGGGCCAGGTGTTCTTCCGTGATCAGGACATTACGGGACGCCCACCGCACACCATTTGTCGCTTAGGCATCGGGCGCTCGTTTCAGCGTACGAATATCTTCCCACGCCTCTCGGTGTTTGATAACGTCCACGTGGCGCTGCTGGCGCACCATAAGCAGACGCGCCGTTTCTTGACCCCCGCCCAGCGCTTGCTCCAGGGGGAAACCTATACTTTGCTTGAGCAGGTTGGGCTGCTCGAACAGGCTAGCGCCATCAGTGGCCTGCTGTCTTACGGCTTCCAAAAGCAACTGGAGTTAGGCATGGCTCTGGCCAGTAAGCCAGACTTGCTGTTGCTCGATGAACCGACTGCCGGCATGTCGCCCCAGGAGACGACTCAGGCCATGGCTCTCATCGTGACCATCGTACGTGAACGGGGTTTGACCTTGCTCTTTACGGAGCACGATATGGACGTGGTGTTCAGCATTGCCGAGAAGATCACGGTGCTGCATCAGGGCCAGGTGCTCGCCGAGGGTACGCCAGTGGAGGTTCGTCGTCATCCCGACGTGCAACGGGTGTATCTGGGAGAAACCCCATGATTTTGGAAGTGCGTGATATGTACACCTCGTACGGCCTCAGCCAGATTCTGTTCGGCATCTCCCTGCACGTCTATGAGCGCGAATGCGTGGCGCTGCTGGGCCGCAACGGGGTGGGCAAAACCACCACGCTACGCAGCATCATGGGACTCACCCCACCGCATCAGGGGCAGGTGCGCTACAAGGCGCGAGATATTACCGGCATGCCGGCCTATCGTGTGGCGCGGCTCGGGGTGGGCTTCGTGCCCGAAGATCGCCGCATTTTCCCAGGCCTGACGGTGCGTGAGAACCTCGACGTGGCGCGGAAGCCTCCGGTGTCCACTGGCAGCATGGTATGGACCCTTGAGCGCGTGTATGCCATCTTCCCAGTCCTGGCACGTCTGGAGGCACGCAAAGGCGGTCACCTGAGTGGCGGGGAGCAACAGATGCTCACCATTGGCCGGACGCTGATGGGTAATCCTGATCTCCTCCTCCTTGATGAGCCGTCCGAAGGACTGGCGCCTCTGGTCGTGCGTGACTTAGAGCAGCGCATTCAGCAGCTCAAGGAAGAGGGTGTAACCATCTTGCTCTGTGAACAGAACGCCAAGTTTGCTCTCGCCTTGAGCGACCGCGCCTATGTGCTGGAAAAAGGCCAGGTGCGGTTTACCGGCACGATCGCCGCACTGCAGGCGAACACGGCCGTACGACAGCACTACCTGGGGCTATGACGGCTGCCCCGTGTCACGCGGAGCAGCGACGTAGGCCTCGTGGAAGTGCACCGGCGCACTGGGCACCCGCCGCATACGTAAATTCAGCACTTCAACCAGCACCGAAAACGCCATGGCGAAATAGATATACCCTTTCGGCATGTGCCCATGCAGGCCCTCGATGATCAGCGTGGTGCCAATCAGCAGCAGAAAACTCAAGGCCAGCATTTTCAGCGTCGGGTGTTGATTGATAAAGGTGCTAATCAGGCCCGCAAACACGAGCATAAACCCCACCGCTACGATCACCGCCGTGACCATGATGCCTATCTGATTCGACATCCCGACCGCGGTAATGACGGAATCCAGCGAAAACACCACATCAAGCACGAGGATTTGCAGCAACACGCTGAGAAAAGAGGCGCGGACACGCGCCGACGCCTGGCCCTCCTCGCCTTCCAGTTTTTGATGAATCTCGTGTGTGCTCTTGGCCAGTAAAAACAACCCGCCGATAATGAGAATGAGATCCCGTCCCGAGATCGCCAGGCTGAAGAGGGTGACGAGGGGTGTGGTCAGGCGCATGAGCCACGTCAGCGAGAACAGCAGCGCAATGCGCGTCACCAACGCCACGGCGAGGCCCACCGTGCGCGCCCGTGCCCGTTCGTGGGCCGGGAGTTTTTCGGCGAGGATAGAAATAAACACCACGTTATCAATGCCAAGCACGATTTCTAGGACAGTCAACGTCAACAGGGCAATCCACGCCTGGGGCTCAAGTAGCCATGTCATATCGAGGTCTCCTCTGTGCCGGAGCCGTGCGCCTCGGCTGGTTAGGGCAGCGCCGGCACGATGACCAGCAGCACGCCCAGGAGTGGCACGACCAGCAACGCTGCCAGCCACCACCAGGCCTGACGATGGGCGAAGTTCAGGGTGTAGCCTAGACCAGCTATCTTGGGAAGCCATACGCGTGGATCACGTGGATTACGGTAGAGCAAGCCGTTCCATCCCTCTATCTGGGCCGACGTGTCGCGAGCTTGGAGCGCACGCACACCGTGCCACATGCACCACAGCCCCCAGACGATAGCGCCGCACACGATGAGCAACGCGCCGAGCACCAGAAGCCCCGAGCGCACTGGTTGCCACAGCGGTAGCACGACGGCTAACAACGCACAGACCAGCGCCAGCCCCAGGGCGATCATCCGGGTGCAGTCCGCCGTCAGAGCCGCCATGGTCCTGGCGGCTTCCGGGCTGATGCGCTGCTCCTGGCCACGCGGCGCATAGGCCAGCATTAACAAGCTCAGACCTTCAAGCAGGCCACAGATAAACATCCCAAAACCCACAGGAAAAAATACACCCAGGAACGTCTTCGTGGTCCAGCCGTCGGGCTGCCCATGGAAGCCCCAGTGGATGGCCCAACGCGGTGGCAGACGTGGCCAGAGCAGCCCAAGGAGCCCGCCGGTGCACACGAGCACGAGGCAAGGCAACCAGCGGAGCCAGGGACGGCACAAGGACGACGCGTGGGAAGTGGGCTCAGTGGGTGTGAGTGGCATGCGTGACGGACCTCCTCCAGGCCAGCACCTGGGCCTGGTCTGCACATAGGTGTCTGACGGACAGGCCATCGCGGCTGACACAGCCCTCGGGTCCGCCTGTCCAGGCTGGTATCTAAGCATACACGTGGCGCAGGCGCCACGTCCACCTGGCCGCCAGCCTTTTTCTGGTTGACAAGATGGAAGGCACACTTCTATAGTGCAGTCAAAAGACGTTTATAGCTCTCTGCGGAAAGGGGAAGCGCCGTAAGGCCGCTGTTCCCGCAACTGTATCGGGTACGAACGCTCATGTGCCACTGTGGCATCCCATGGGAAGGCGAGCGCGTAGGCAACCCGAGAGCCAGGAGACCTGACCTGCAGGGCAAGACATCCATCTGCGCAACGGGCGATTGCTAGAGGGTCTAGAGGTGTGTCCATCCCGATTCTACTACCGGTGGAATGGGGATTTTTTTTGCCCAGTGTGGTCCGAAGCACCACGGAGGGAACGTATGAATACCGGGCAACAATTTCAATACATTCAGCGGCAGCTGCATTTGTTTCGACGCCACAACATCACGGTGACCAAGCAAGCGGTCGTCGTGGTGTTAGCGGTGGGTTTCGTGGTGTATACCGTGTTTTTTAGCAACGTACCGGCCATTCATGATTTCTTTCATGGGGTACGCCACGCCATGGGGATTCTGCCATGTCATTGAGGAACAACATGCTCAACTTACGCTGGGCGGTACGTGTGGTGTTGACCCTGGGTCTCGTCTGGATGGCACTGCTCGGGACGATGCCAGGGCAGGCCCAGGACACGGGACTCACCGTAAACATCACCAGTACGCCGCCACTCGCCTCCGTCCGACCCAATCATGATCTCGCCAGCATCACGCTCACTCCGATGCTGCGTGGCAAGCCGCTCGGTCAGGGTCATGTCACGCTCGTACTTACGGCACCACCGGCGCCGACCATCCTGGCCACAGGCTTTCCCAGAGTCGAAGGCACGACGCTCCTGCGCCTCGAATCCGCGCTCACCAATGGCGGGCTCACCTTCCAGTATGCCTTCCCCCTGCGTGGACAGTATACGGTGGATCTCACCCTTACCCCCGTGCCCGGCGGTCCGACGTTTCCGCCCACGCGTGTGCAGCAGACCTTGCACCTGTCTGAAGACCCCAGCGTGACGCGCAATGCCTGGATGCTGGTCGCTGGGTTGTTCGTCCTCGGGGGAATCGCTGGGGTCATGTTTGCCCGCTCCGCCGCGGCCCAGGAACGTCGGCTAGCCTTCGGCCTGATCGTTGTGCTCCTGGGCGGCAGTCTGCTGGGCAGTGTCCGGTCCGCCGAGGCAGACAGCAGTCATAGCCCCACGGCGGCGCCAGCAGCGTCGGCGCATCAGGTCGTCCAGGGCGATGACGGCTGGACGCTGGATGTGCAGGTCCAGCCGTCCCCCGCCACCGTGGGGCAATTGACGCAGTGTAGCATCACGCTGCGCAAGGACGGCGAGGTGTTTACGGGGCCAACCGCCGTCTCGCTCGTTGTCGTGCACCAAGAAGAGGGGCATACGGTGTTTGAGACGCACCTTGTGGCCCCGCAGGGACAGAGCACGCCGAGTCTGCAATTGTACGACGGGGCACCACATACCTTGACCGTCACGGTACGTCCCGCTGCCGAGACCTGGCGTGACATCCAGCCGCTCACGGCCAGCATCGAGACCGAGGTAATCGCGCTGCACCCTCCGACCCCGGTTAAGGTGCGCATGATGACCCTCTTACTTGGGGTGCTGGTGCTGGGGATGTGCGCCGGATTTTTTGTACCGCAACGTACCAGAGAGCGGACGGATGCGTGAGTTTGCCGACACCTCGGAGATTCCCGTGTCTCCCGTCCTCATTGAGCAGGTACTCGGGCAAGAAGACGCCTGTACCATTATCCGCCAGGCGGCCCGCCAGCGCCGCCATGTGCTGCTGATCGGTGACCCTGGCACTGGCAAGAGTATGCTCGGGCAAGCCATGGCTGAGATGATCACCGTGACGGACCCGGAAGATATTCTCGTCGCGCCACATCCCCAGGATCCGACCCTGCCGCACATCCAACGTGTGCCGGCGGGGCAGGGCGAGCGGGAAGTGCAGGCGGCGCGGGTCCGCGCGCAACGTGCGGCGCACTCGCTGCAGTTCGTGCTGTGGATTGTCGTGGGTGCGACGGCCATCGTCAGTCTGTACTTCAGCCTGCGCGATGGTTCGATCACGGCCCTGTTCGGCGGTATCGCCCTGGTGGGCTTGACCCTGTGGTTCCGCCAGCACACGCGCAAGGTCTCCACCGCCGCGATCCCCAAACTCCTGGTACAACACCCGCAGGAGCGCGCCCCGTTTGTCGATGCCACCGGGCTCCACGCTGGAGCGCTCCTAGGCGATGTACGGCATGATCCCTATCAGTCGGGCGGGGTGGAAACGCCACCGCATTATCTCGTCGAAGCGGGGGCCATTCATCGGGCCCACACCGGCGTGTTGTATATCGACGAAGTCTCGCTGCTGGACATAGAGGCGCAAAATCACCTCCTCACCGCCATGCAATCCAAAAACTTTGCGATTACCGGGCGCAGTCCGGGATCGAGTGGTACTATGGTGCAGACCGATCCTGTGCCGTGCGATTTTGTGCTGGTGTTGGCCGGGAATATCGCGGATCTGGACAAAATCCACCCGGCCCTGCGCTCACGCATCCGCGGCTATGGCTATGAGGTGTACACGCATACGGTGATGGACGACACCCCAGCGCACCAGTGGCTGCTGGCGCAACTGGTGGCGCAGGAAGTGCGGCGAGATGGCAAGATCCCACATTTCAGTGCCTCCGCCGTGCACGCCGTGCTGGACGCAGCTCGTCAACGGGCGGGACGACCGCATAGCCTCAGTTGCCGTTTTCGTGAGCTGGGGGGATTGATTCGTATTGCTGGGGATCTGGCCGTGCACGAGGGGGCCACGCTCGTCGAACCATTCTATGTGCAGCAGGCCCTGCGCTGGAGTCTCCCGATCGAAGAGCAGATCGTGCTGGCGCAGCACGGCACCTGCCTGGACCGTGTCAAGCGCTGAACTGGGCATCAGAGACGCGCCGCCCGGAGAGGTTAACAGGGCCGCACGCGTGTGGCGCCAAGCCTGCCTTAGAGCCTATCCAAGTAGGGGCGACCGGCCGGTTGCCCCTACAACGCAGACGGGCCTAAGGATGGTCTGTCTTAATAGGTTTTTATGGATTATTCTGTACTGTCGTCGGATCTGCAATGGACGTGGCCCAGATGCCGCGTTTGTGTGTCTTGGCCGTGCGTTCCAAGGTCTCCAGGGTTTCCCGCACGACACGCGACTCGCCCGTCGGTCCGGTAGCGGTGACGCCTTTCATCCGGGCCAGGCCCTCACGGACCAGCAGTTCTGCGAGGCTCTGCCCCTCGACCTCGACGAAGCCGTAGTAGCGTGGCGTTTTCGTACGGCCTCCAGCGCTCGCCCAGCGTGTCCAGACGGCAAATGGCGTCTGCAACCGCTGCCGCACCACGAGCGTCGCCTGGCGACCGGCTCGCAGGGTTTCATCAAGGGTGACGCCAAAATACTCGCTCTGCTCCCGCGTACGTTCGGGATAGCGCAGGGTCGCCTCTGGGGCATCGACAAAATACAGACGCAGCACAAACTCGTGCGCGCCACACTGGACATGGAAGCTGTCGCCGTCATTGTACGTCTGTTCAATGTACTGACAGTCTGTGAGGTGGAGCCACTCTTGGCGGTTAGAGGCTCCCCTAGACGGGCTCACGCACCCGAGGACCAAGACCACAAAGCCGATGAGTAGTGAGCGTTGCATGGGTCTCCGTTCTTTTCAAGCTGCAGAGCACGTGTCAGGCGTTGGCGGCTCCTGCGTGTTGAGCGCTAGTGCCTCAACCGAGCGCATGTGCGACGTCTCCTGGGAGCGCCACGCGCCAGCGTGGCTTTGGGAGCCGGGCTGGAGCCCGGCGATCCCAGGGGGGCAGCACCTGGCACAACAGCTCGGTGAAGGCACTAGGCCCTCCTGGGTGTCTCATACGGTACGAGCGCGTCTGGCAAGGCGACGTACTGTACTCTTACCCTAGAGCCACGAGGAGGTGCGTGGGCCTCACGTATAGTGTGGCCCGCGAGCAAGCGAGAGGATGAGGGGTCTGATATACTGACCCAGTGGGCGCGGAGGCTCGTTTACATGGTGATGCGTTTTTCCGCTATGGCTTGTGAGCGCAGATCACCTTGCTGCACGAGGTGGGCGCGGACAGCATTGAGCGCGTTCTGCACCATCGCAGGGTTCAGCCGGGTTGCTGCTTCGCCATGCTGGGCTTCTTCCAGTAAGGCTTTGCCTTCGTGTTGGATGTGCGCCAGCGCCCACTCGACCTGATCGGCCACGGACTGCACTTCGGCAGGGAAATCGCGATGCGAGGCGCGTGGCGTTTGCAACCGATCATAGCCCCCACCGTGCCAATGGCCACCGGGCGTGGCATGACAGTCAAAGCGGATGACTTCTTCATTGCCGACTTCGACACCGAGGGTGGGGCCGCCACAGCCTTCCCCACGGATCGACAGAATGCGTAAGGGCCAGACATACAAGGCTATCTGTCCATCTTCAGACAGTGGGATGTGTAAGGTATTGCCGCGATACGTCTCACCTGGGAGCTTCGTTGCCATTCTCCATTCCTTCCATCTCTAGGGTCGTCGCACGTTACCTGGGTCACCATCATAGGGGAACCACCGGGCCAGTGCAACCACATGGCGCTGCGCCACGGCTCTGGGCGCGACTCGTCCGCAGTCTCGGGCTCAGCGTGTGGCTGAGTCTGGGGAGTCTCCTGGGAGACACCACGCTGGGCAGCGTATGCGCCCAGGACCAGCCTGGGCCGCCGCAGGTCTGGTCTGTGTCCGATGCGCGCTTACGCCAGGCCGTGACGACGGCCTTCCAGCCGAGCACACCACCCGCCGACACCGAGGCCGCCATCAGCGCCTTTGACCTCTATAAAGATCGGCCGTGGCTGGAGGAGGTCTTGCAACCGTATGTGACCGCCCAGGCGGTACATATCCTGCTCAACGCCGACGTCTTTGCCAAGTTGCATCGTGGTTGGACCCTGCGCGCCGTGACCATGGCCGTGCCGTATGCGCCCGACTGGACTGTGCGCGCCTTCAAGACCCTGGCGGCCATTGACCTCCCCTGGGCCAAGTCCCTCGTGTCCCTGGCCACCGTGGCAGCGCCTGGGGTGGTGCTGCCGCATGCCGACATCCTGGTGGCAGTGGATGCGCGTTGGGCTGAAGGACCAATTCGTGAGGCGGCCAGGGCTTATCCCGCCGAGGCCATGCGGGCGGTGGGTGCCTATAGCGCGACACCTTGGGGGGCACACGTCTTTGCGGAAGCCGTCCTGGCCGATCCGCGCTGGGTGATGACCCTCCTGGCGGCCACCACGGACAGCCATCCGACCCTACGGCGCGCCCTCGCCAGTGCCACGGATCCGGCGGTCCAGGTGGTGTGGCAGCTGGTCCAGAGTGCCTATCCAGATGAGGTCAAAGTCCGCATGGCGGCCTTTGCGCCAGCACTGGCCACCCAAACGCTCTCCCTAGAGGAAGCGGCGCAGCGCAGCGCAGAGCCTACCACGTATCTGCGCACGCTGATGGCCATGCACCTGCGCGAGGAGGCGCCCACGGCGCGGGCCGTGGAACAGGCCCTGCGCGAGGAAGTGTCCCTGCTGGTCGAGGAGATGAATCAGCTCTTTGAGCAGCCGCCCGCCGTGCGTTTTCGTGCCCTCACTGGTCTGGCCGCCCGCGAGTTGTACCTCCTGCTGAGCTATGGCGAAGCGGAAATGTTTACAAGTTCGTATCGTGGCGTGTATGAGCGCCTGCTGGCCAGTATGCGCCAGGAGGGGGTGACTGGCGATGCCTTATTGGCCCAGGTGCACTACACGCGTTTTCGCGTGTTCATGAAAGCCGCGGCCGTCTTTCATCGTCTGGAGTCGTTTTTGGCGACGATCCCGTCGCCGGTAGCACGCTGGTCCCTTCTGGTGCGCTGCATCAGCGATATTGAACGCGGGCGCGAGATGCTGGAGCAAGGGATGATGGTGGCCGAGCTGCTCAGTGCGCCGCTCGATACCCCGAGCCTGCATCTCATGCGCGATACGCTCAGGAGCGAATACGAACGCACGCTGCTGCACCAGCAACCCGAGGCCCGCCTGCTGTACGGTCTCCTGGCGGCCCTGCTCGCGCGCCGTCCCGAACCGGGGCTGGCCGATGCCGCTTTCATGGCGATTGCCACACCGTATATCCCCCTGGTGCCCAATCTCGAACAGATACCGCTGGCGGCGCTTTTTCCACGCGGGGTCAACATTCAGCACCATTTTTTCTATAACGACGATGATGGACGCCAGTCGTTCCACAGCTTCCTGGCGCAGTATCACGATGACCCGGCGTGGCAACTGACGCATCACGGGGCATACGTCCACCTGAGCACGCCACGCGCCACCCGTACCATCGAAATCTACGCCAATGTGTTTTCTGAGGAGGAGCAAGGCCTTATCGACATCACGCAGGCGCTGCGCACCCGCCAGATCACGCCGCAGATCGTGGTACACCGTGGCCATACGTTCTACACGACCAGAACCCTGGCGCATACCCCGGCGGCGGCGGCGCTGGTCATTATGGGCAATTGCGGCGGCACCACGTTGCTTGACGCCGTGTTGAGTCGAGCCCCGCAGGCGCACATCCTGACGACCAAAGGTATCGGCAGTCTCACGGTGAACGATCCGCTCCTCAAGGCCCTCAACACGTATCTGCTCAGCGACCAGGTGATGACGTGGCCACGGTTTTGGCACCAGGCCACGGCCCTCTTGAGCCATAATCCACGCTTTGTCGATTATGTGCCGCCCGACAAGAACGCCGGTGCCGTCTTGCTCACGGCGTATCGTCGCGCCCGCACCGCGCAGGAACGCATGGCCCTGCGCCCCCGTACACAGCGCTGAGACGCCGAGGGATAGAGGCCCTCGCTTGCAGATCAGGAGTTGGCATGGTGCCGTACACCGTCAGGACATCCGGTCAGAACTCATGCAGAGGGAAGCGCAGGATGGAGCCTACCATGCAGCCCTTAGCGTCCCTGCAGCTGTTGCAGCAGCGAACGGACATTGTTGTCACCGGGGGCGAGGCTCATCGCCTTCTGGCCCACCGCCAGGGCTTTGAAAATATCGCCCTGTTGCCACAGAGCACGTGCTAAACCGAGATACCCATCCACATGCTGCGGATTCAACTGCGTCGCTTCGCTGAACGTCGCAATGGCATCAGTGAGCTTGCCTTGTCCCAAGAGTTGCCCACCCAGCCCGATGAGCGCTTCCATTAACTGTGGTTGCACCTGCCCTGTCTGGGGGGAGAGCGTTAGGGCTTCTTTGAAGAGTCCAATCGACTCGCCAAATTTGCCGCTCTTGAGGGCCACCGTCGCCCCACCTAAGAGGCCATCGAGGAGCAGTCCGGTCACCTCACCCTTACTGTCTTCCGGTGCGAGGCGAAAAGCCGTGCGAATGACGGGAATGGCCTGTAACCACTGCCCGAGCCCCAAGTGGGCGCGGCCCAGCGCGAGATACGCCTTGCCAAAATTGGCGTCGAGGTCAATGGCACGCTGCAAAAGGGACACCGCGGCGGCGTACTGGCCCTGATTGACCAGTGCCAGCCCTTGTTCGTAGGCCATCTGCGCCTCGGACAGTCCTCCGAGCGTCGCACAGCCATTGAGCCATCCCAGTAGGAGTATGAGGGCGAGAAAGTGTCGGCAGGGCATAGGGTTCTCCAGGTGACAGCATGCGTGCTGTGTGTGCGGTATGATGCGACATCGTGTGGTAGATCCAGGCTCACAGGCCGCGAGCAGTGCCCGGGACATCGTCCACCACTCCCACGCGAGCGCGCCCACGTCCACCACGGTCTTCTATGCTATACTGCTCCCCATGGCAAGGCAAGATGCCGCAGCACACTGCCTGCCAGGGTCACACGTCCCCCATCGCTTGACCAGAGGTGAATATGGACAGACGTTCTGCCTTGTTGTGTCTCCCCGCGTTGTGGATGCTGGGTGTGTGCGTGCCGACTCTCGGTGCGGCCGAGGGACAGATGGAGGTCTACCGTAGCACTGCGGCGTCACCACCGTCGATGGTCATCACGCCCCAGTCCGACGCACTGCATGTGCCGTACAACGGCTTCGCCTCTGGTGGCATGTATCACCCAGTACGTCGTGGAGGCTGGCACGCTGGGCCCGTCTTTCGTGGGCCGCGGCTCTTTGTGCCTGCGTGGCGCGCACCCCGGTATCGGCACCACGCCCCGCGGGCCTACTACAGGATGCCGCCAGGACAACGCAAGAAGTATTACGGGGTCCATCCAGGGAAAGGACACAGATACCACAAGCGTGGTCATCGCCATTGGCGATGAGGAGACGCAAGCGCACAAGCCGAGCGACAGCGGAGCCCCCAGCTCCATCAGCCCTGGGGGCTCCGGGCGGTGACGTCACGCCTCTTCACCGTAGATGCGGTAGGACATGCGTGGCAATCATCCGCAGATTACGCACTTGCAGGTCATAGGGTAACTGACGGCCGAGGTTGACCTCATAGAGCAACTGGGTCAGACCCAGCACGTCACGCAAGTGCTGGAGCCGGGGCACCACTGTATCGGGCGTGCCGAAGACGACCTTATCACGCAGCCAATCGTCATAACTCATATGCTGGATGGTCTCGGCCTCGTGCTCCCAGTTCCCCGTGGTGCCGCGTCGAGACGCACTGCGCGCCACGCGGCCCCCCAGGCCGGTCACGGCGGCCATCGCACTGTCCCGTGGCTCACTGTAGGCCTGCGCCTCGGTGTCCGCCACGTAGAGTGGCACGCGCAACCCCACCTGGGGCTGTCCAGGGTGGCCGGCGTCGTGCCAGGCGTCGCGATATTTCTGGATATAGGGCCCGAGATCAGTGAGCGCAAAGGCACGGGAGGGATTGATGATTATGGGATAGCCCATGCGGCCGATGATAGGGAACGTCTCGGCGGAGGTGAGGCCCACGCGAATAGGGGGGTGCGGCTGCTGCAGCGGCTTGGGACGTACGTACAGATCATGACACTGATAGTACTTGCCCGCAAAGGAAAACCGCTCCGTCGTCCAGGCCTTGAGTATGACGGCTAAATACTCCTCAAAGCGCTCGCGACTCTCGTGATAGGGTGACTGAAAACCGTCGTGCGTATCAGGGAACGTGCCACGCCCGATGCCACATTCCACACGCCCCTGACTGATGTGATCGAGGGTGGCAATGTCTTCGGCCAGCCGAATGGGATGCCCTAGCGGCAGGAGCACGACCGCCAGGCCAATGCGGATGCGCTTGGTCCGTGCCGCGATGGCACTGGCGACCATCAACGGTGAGGACAGGACGCTGATCTGCGCAAAGTGGTACTCCGACAGCCACACCGAGTCCACGCCACAAGCCTCGGCGGCATCAACTAACGCAAAGCTTTCCGCAAATGCCTCTTGCTCCGTGAGTCCATCCCGGTAAGGGAACTCGACAAACAGTCCACAGTCCATGTGTCCGTCCTCCTTTTGCGTGTGGGGCCCTTGTTCTGGATGGTGTGTACGCTGGGCAGGCACACCGCGCCTGGAGCAACAACACACAGACGGCCCCGAGACACCGTTGCTCTCCAGCACCGCGTGTCCAGATATGGTCCCAGCATACTCCAGCAGCGCCAGTTGGTCGAGCCCGACTCGTCCAGCCCCACCGCACGCCTGGTGCTGTCAGAGTCGGCGGACTCCCTGACAGCGGGGGGAGCGCTCGGCAGGGACGTGCTATACTACGCGCAGACGACTGGGGACCGTGACGACACGATGCGGGACATGGGGCCAGGCTACTCACCGAGGAGTATGACGATGCAGATTGACGTGGTGGGACTCCGTTTCAAACCGGCAGGAAAAATTGTGCAGTATGCCAGCAATGGCCTGCTGCTGTCGCGTGGAGAAAAATGTGTCGCTGAGTCCGACAACGGCCTCGAAATGGCCACCGTGGTGCTCACACCGCGCGCCGTGGCTCTGTCGGACGAGGCACGTGCGCTCAAGCCCGTACTGCGTAAGGCCACGCACCAGGATTTCACCCAAGCCGAGGCGATTAGTCAGCGTGCCACCGAGGCGTTTACGCTGTGTCGTGGCCGGATACGGGAACTGCATCTGCCGATGAAGCTCGTCAGCGTCGATTTCACCCTCGATGGCCAGAAGGCGATCTTTTATTTTACCTCCGTGGAGCGGGTGGACTTCCGCAGCCTGGTGCGCTCGCTGGCCGGGGTGTTACGCGTGCGCATTGAGATGCGCCAGGTCGGGGCACGTGATGAGGCCAAAACGCTTGGTGGTCATGGGGTCTGCGGCCAACCCTTATGCTGCGCCACCTTCTTAACCGAATTTGCCCCCATTTCGGTACGTATGGCCAAAGAGCAGGGCATGGCGCTCAATCCGTCCCGGATTTCTGGCGTGTGTGGCCGCCTCAAATGCTGCCTGGCCTATGAAATGGACGTCTATCAGGCCATCCGCGATGAATTGCCCGCGCTGGGTGACGTGTATGTGACGGAAGAGGGGCCAGGGCGTGTGGTCGAGTTGACGATCGTGGGGGAAGCCTTTGCCGTGGAGCTAGAGGAGAGCGGCAAGCGCGTCTTCGTCCGGCTGCCCAGCGCCGAAGCACGGTCCAATAACTGCCGCACTTGTGGCAATCATGGCGATACGCCTGGACATGGGGACGAGCATGAGGATGAGGACTAAGCCAGCGTGTCGCCGACCGTCCGGGCTCAGGGCGCTGCGGGCGTGTCGCCACCGGCAGCCATGAGGACATTCAAATGGATCCACCCCATGCGCTCCTCGTCCCCGAGGACGTCATGGAGAAGGTCCGCCAGCGTGACACGATCGAGGACGGCGTACATGTGCTGTTCCGCTTCGGCAAAGACACGCAACAACAGGCAATTCCCCACCGCCTCACAGCAGCGCTCCTGGGCCATACACTGATACATTGGGGGCTCGGGATCCATGGCACGCACCACATCCCCCACGGTGATGTCCACGGGTGGGCGCGCCAGGGTATAGCCACCACGTTTGCCACGCATGGCCCGGGTCAAGCCGGCACGGGTGAGGCGCTGGAACACTTTGGAGAGATAGCTCTCCGAGACATGCTGATGGCTGGCAATATCGCTGAGGAGGATAAAACGTCCTGTTTCCAGACGGGCAAGAGCCCACAAGCCATGGATGGCAAGGTCGGTACTCTGGGAGAATCGTAGACCCGGCATGTGGTCCTCCAGGGGGCACGCCACCTCATATGACGCGCATAGGCGCTGCGATGGTGGTACGCCCATCATAACGAACCTCCGCAGGTGGTGCAATGTTGGGCGGCCCTGTGCATTCGGTAAAGTGCCTTGACAGCACCCCCTGGTGGTCTTACTATTGTGGACAAGTTGAGTCCACTTATCAATGCCTCTCTGAAGGCTTCCTGATGTACAAAGCATTCGCGATGCGTCATGCATCCCACAGGGATGATACGTCCAACCACACCGAGGCGTCGTATGCAGGCACGACGGCCAGTCACGCGGTAGCCGTGGAGGCACCGCGTGGCTCGACGCCAGGGCTGGCCCACCTGGATCCCTCGACCATGGCCCTCTATTTTCACGAGGTGCGTCGTCTGCCATTACTCTCCCACGAAGGGGAAATGGCCCTGGCGCGGCAGATTCAAGATGGCACCCATGAATGGCGTGCCATGCTCGTGCAACGCTTACTCCACGTGCCGCTGCTCCTGGCGTGGCGGGCGCGTCTCCGGCGTGGGCGGCTTCCCTTGGACGCCGTGTGTCCGTCTGACCAGGCGCCTCTCGTGCCGGAGATGGTCGCGGTTTTAGACCGTGTGCAGCGCCTGCGCTGCCAGATACGTCAGCACAGGCAGCGTCGCGCCGCTGGGGCCACCGATGCTGCCACACTGATCCGTGAGGCACGGGCAGCGATGCACGTCGCGCTCGCCCCCCTGGTCTGGACGCCGCTGTTTCTCCAGCAGGTCTGGGCGTGCTTTGATGCCGCCATGGTTGCCGTCTCCACCGCACGGCAGCCGCGCCAGGCGAGGCGTTTCCGTGAGAGCCTGGGCTATAGTCTGGCCACCCTGCAACGGCTGTGGCAGACCCTCCAGGCGCTGCAGACCCGCATTGGACGTGCCAAACAAGAACTGACCACCCGGAACCTGCGCCTGGTCATCAGTATTGCGCGCGATTTTGCCTACACAGGTTTGCCCTTGACCGATCTTATTCAAGAAGGCAACATTGGGCTGATGCGCGCCGTGGAGAAATTCGACTATCGACGCAATCTGAAGTTTAGTACCTATGCGGTATGGTGGATTAAGCAGTCAATTCGGCGGGCGGTGTTTGAACAAGGGGCGCTCATTCGCGTGCCAGAGTACATGCATGAAAGTGCCCGGCTGGTGTCCAAGAGTCGGGCCAAGCTGAGTACCACCCTGGGACGCCTCCCGACGTCAGGGGAAATTGCCGCGCATCTGGAAATGCCCGTCGAACGCGTCGAGCGGACCATGACCCTGGGGTATGAACCTCTGTCACTGGACCGGCCCGTGGCGGATGACGACAAGCGGGTGCTAGGCGATCGCCTCGCTGATGCCAAGGCGGAGGTCGGGCAAGATATTGTCCTGCAGCAGGATCTGGTGCACCATACCCATCAAGCCCTGGCGGCCTTGACTCCACGCGAAGCGGAGATCATCCGGCGCCACTTTGGGCTGCAAGGGCAGGCGGAGGAAACGCTGCGCGAAATTGGCGTGGATTTGCATCTGAGCCATGAGCGGGTGCGCCAAATTGAAGCCGAAGCCCTGGCCAAACTGAAACGCCAGAGTGCCCCGTTACGCATTTTTCTTGAGCCCTGAGCGGTCTGGTCTGCTGGGGGCTTGGTCAGGAGTCGTGGATGTCCCGTGTGCGTACGGATAATTTCTTCCCTCTGCCGTCATCTGGACTGGTGGATACGCTGGCCCGCCCACTGCGCAATTTGCGCCTCTCCGTGACGGATCGGTGCAATCTCCGCTGCCAGTATTGTATGCCAGAGGAGGAGTACGCCTGGCTCCCACGCGAGGATCTCTTGACGTTTGAAGAGATTGCCACGCTGGTGGACGTGTTTACCACCCTGGGGGTGAACAAAGTGCGCCTGACCGGCGGTGAGCCGCTGTTGCGTCGCGACTTACCCGCGCTGATTCGCCTCTTAGCCCATCATCCCCGTCTCCACGATCTGGCCTTGACCACCAACGGCGTGCTGCTCGCCGAGCAAGCCCACGACCTCTATGCCGCCGGACTGCACCGTGTCACCGTCAGCCTCGACACCTTACGTCCCGAGCGTTTTCAGGCGTTGACGCGGCGCGATACCCATGCGCGGGTTCTCGCCGGCATCGAAGCGGTCACTGCGGCAGGTTTTACGGGCTTAAAGCTCGATACCGTCGTCATCCGTGGTACAAACGATGACGAACTGGTGGACCTCATCGAATACGGCAAACGGGTCGGGGCAGAGGTGCGCTTCATTGAATACATGGACGTGGGGGGCGCGACGTCCTGGGCCATGGACAAGGTGCTGTCGCGGGCCGCCATGCTCACCCAGCTCAGCCAACAGTACGGCCCCATCGTCGCGCTCAACGAAGAGAGCTGGGCACCAGCTGAGCGTTTTCAGCTGCCCGATGGCACCGTCTTTGGCATCATTGCCTCCACCACGGTGCCTTTTTGTCGCACCTGCGACCGCAGCCGTCTGACCGCCGATGGCATGTGGTACTTATGTCTCTACAGCCGTGACGGCATGGACCTGCGACAGCCCCTGCGCGCTGGTGCCTCGCCTGACGATCTCGCGGCGCGCATTATCCCCGGCTGGCAGGCCCGGCGTGATCGTGGCGCCGAAGAACGCCAGAGCCTTGAAGCACACGGCCTGCGCAGCACGCTCATCTCGCTGGATCGCCTGCGTAAGGATCCGCACCTCGAAATGCACACCCGCGGCGGCTGAATCCTGGCGGGCCATCGTCTGCACCACAGTCGCTCTTCCGCTGCGCCCCCATCGTGTGCCTCCCCTGACGCGCCAGGATTGGCACCATCACGTTGGCATGCTTGCGCCAGACGCGGCTTCCAGCTCCCGGCATCCAAGGCTTTTTCCTCAACAGCAGCAGCACATTTTGCCGGTCTGGCATGGCCTGTCAGCCGCTGGTGATCGGCGTCGGTCTGGGCGGCACCTCAGGACGTCTGTGGGCCTTAGGTCATGCCCCGGGGTGGCACAGGGTCTGCGCCTGCTGCAGGCACGTCCCCAGGCGCTCGGCTAACACCTGCACATGCGGTTCTTGCAGCATGGTGAAATGATCGCCGGGTATCGTAGAACTTTCTAGCGACCCAGCCACAACTTCCCGCCACTCCTGCGTGAGATCCGTAGGCCGTTGTGCGGTGGTGAGTAGAATCACACTCCCAGGATAGCGCCGCAGTCTATACTTTTTGGCGGCTTGTAGACTGACTTCGACGAAGTAGGGCATGCGGAGTCGCAGTGGAACCTGGCGTCCGTGCTGTAGATACTGCTCTGCCACTCTTTTGAGTATTTTTCGCCCGCTCTCCTTGAGGAGTTTGTACCACGGGCTCTGCCGAGTTTTTGCCTGGCTGCGGTACGCGCTGCTGTTATAGAGACTCGTAGGATCCATGAGGACAAGGCAGGCGATTGTCTGCCCTTGCTCAGACAATTGCTGGGCCATCTCAAAAGCGATCAGCCCACCGATAGAAGCGCCGCCCAGAAAATAGGGGCCCTCTGGCTGGACTGTCTGGACCTCTGTGAGATAGGCTGCGGCCATGGCTTCAACGGTGTCAGGAGCGCATTGGCCGTCAAACGCATACGGATGGAGCAAATAAAACGGTTGTTCAGCGTCCAGATATTGCCCAAGCAGTTCTACGCCGTGGACACAGAAAAACGGCGGTTTCGATCCGCCAGGCCGGTAGACGAGGAGCCGCTGGAGTGAGAGCGTTGCGTCTCTTTGGCGTAGTCGGTCTGAGAGTTGTGCCACCGTGGGGGCTTGAAAGAGCATGGCGAGGGGCAGCGTCACACGGCATGTCTGCTCGAGACGCATACACAGACGCACCGCGAGCAACGAGTGGCCACCCAACGCAAAGAAATTGTCATGGATGCCAATAGGCGCCACGTCAAGGGTGTGCTCCCAGGTCTGCGCGATTTGCGCTTCCAGGGCATCGCGGGGAGCGACATAGCTACTGTTGAGCTCAGGACGCGCGCTGTCTGGTACTGGGAGAGCCCGCCAGTCCAGCTTGCCGTTTGGGGTCAGGGGAAACGCCGTCTGTTCTACCAATGTTGCTGGTATCATGTACTCGGGCAGACGCTGTCGTAGGTACGCCGAGAGTGCCCCCGGGCTGACCTGCCCTGGCTGAGCGGCGACAAAATACCCCACGAGTCGCTGGTCGCCTGGACGGTCCTCACGAAGCACCACCGCCGTCTGGGTAAGGGCTGGATGTTCGGCCAATACGGCTTCGATCTCTCCCAATTCGACGCGATACCCCCGCACTTTGACTTGCTGATCTCGACGGCCAAGGTAGACGAGGGTGCCATCGCTTTGGCAGCGCGCCAGGTCTCCCGTTTTGTAGAGACGTGCTCCTGCCGTCTCACAGAAGGGATCCGGGACGAAGCACTCATGCGTCAGTGCGGCGCGTCTGTGGTAACCACGTGCGATGCTTTCGCCACCGATGAACAGTTCTCCTGGAACGCCTACTGGAACCGGTTGGCAGTGGCTATCCAGCACATAGACCTTGGCGTTGGTCACTGGGCGACCAATGGGCGCTTCGCGAGGCCAATCTATAAGACTTCTGGTCATGGTATATGATGTTACAACATGGCACTCGGTCGGTCCATAGTGATTATGGAGCTGGCACTGGGGTGCATGGGCAAGCAACTGCCTGATCTCATCGGTAAGCAGTAACATCTCGCCAGCGGAAATAATATCGCGTAAGCGTGGCAGGGTACCAGGGGCACGACAGAAGGCTTGCGCGAGCTGTTGCAGGGCGGCAAAAGGCAAGTAGAGACGCTCAATGGCCAGCGCCTCGATAGACTGCAGCAAGGCGACAGGGTCACGGCGGATCGCATCTGCGACCAACACGACGCTCCCGCCCGTACACCAGGTCGCCACGATATCCTGCAGGGAGACATCAAAACTCACTGGGGCGAACTGTAAAGTGCGGGCTGCCTGTTGCAGCCGTGGGTGCCGTTGATGCCACGAGAGCAGATTGACCAACGGTCGGTGTGGCATGGCCACCCCCTTTGGACGTCCCGTCGAGCCCGAGGTGTAGAGGATGTACGCCAAGTGTTCTGGTGTTCCCTGAGGTGGGAGGTTCTCTGGAGGCATCGCATCAAGCATTGGCCATGCGGTCTCAAGATGTACGGTGCGTACGGCATGCTGGCTGGGCAACATCTCTTGCGCATGCTGCGTGATCAGCAGCGTTGCCGCACTATCCTCCAGCATGAACTGTCGCCGTTCTCGCGGATAGGCTGGATCCAGGGGCATATAGGTTCCGCCCGCCTTGAGAATGGCCAGGATACTCACAAGCAGCTCTATCGAGCGATGCAGGCAGATCCCAACCAGCGTCTCGGGCCCCACCCCGAGCGTGCGCAGATACGAGGCAAGTTGATTGGCTCGACTATTCAACTCATGGTACGTGAGGTGCTGTTTTGCAAAGAGTACCGCCACGGCATCAGGCGTACGTTCAACCTGCTCTTCAAACAATTGTGGGATGCGCTTCTCGCGCGGATAGGCCATGGCCGTGTCGTTCCACACCACCAGGAGCTGACGCCGTTCTGTCTCAGTCAGCAGTGGCAGCTGCGCGATCGGTATGCCCGGTGTCACCAGGAGACCTTCCAGCACTGTCTGAAAATGGCCAGCCATGCGGGCAATCGTCTCTGCCTCGAATAAGTCAGTATTGTACTCCCACTCGGTCTGCAGTCCGCCTACCGTCTCCGACATATAGAGCGCCAGGTCGAATTTCGCTACGGTGCGTTCCACCTCGAACTCCTGCACGGCCACAGCGGGCAGGGTCAGCAAGGCACGCGGTACGTTTTGAAAAGCGAAGAGAACCTGTAGCAGGGGTGCGTGGCTCAGGCTCCGCTCGGGTTGGAGTTCCTCCACCAGCTTCTCAAAGGGGAAATCTTGATGGTCGTAGGCCCCCAGAGTCACTGCGCGGACCTGTCCCAGGAGTTCCAGAAACGTGAGGGTGTCCGTGAAGCGGGCTCGGAGCGCCAGTGTATTCACGAAGAAACCAATGACATGTTCTGTTTCCTGCCGGGAGCGCCCGGCAATTGGTGCGCCTACCACGATGTCTTCCTGGCCCGTATAGCGATAGAGCAGCGTGTGCAACGCGGCCAGCAAGGTCATAAAGAGGGTGGCCCCATGCGCCTGGCTAAAGCGCTTGAGGTCTGTCGCCAGTGCGTCCGGGAGGGGCCAGGCCTGGCGGGTACCATGCCAGCTCTGCAACGCCGGGCGTGGGTGATCTGTTGGCAGTTCGAGCCGCGCCGGGGCACTGGCCAGTTGCTGCTTCCAATAGGCCAGTTGCGTGTGCAGACGCTCGCCTTGCAACCACTGGCGTTGCCAGAGGGCATAATCGGCGTACTGGATAGGCAACGCCGGGCATGCTGCGGGGTCGCCAGTCACCAGGGCCCCGTAGCATGCGGTGATGTCTCGAAACAGGATGCCGGTGGACCAGCCATCCGAGGCAATATGGTGCGTCACCAGGAGGAGCACATAGTCCTCGTCCTCTAGGTGCACAAGGAGGGGCCGCAGTAAGACATCGCTGGTCAGATCAAAGGGGCGTTGGACCGCGGCGGCGATCTGGCGCTGCACCTCGGTCTCGCGAGCCGACGCCGGCAAGGCCCGTAAGTCAACGATAGGGAGAGCGACCGCACGCGGCTCATGCACAACCTGCATCGGCGTCCCGTCGTTAGCCACGAACGTAGTGCGCAAGGCTTCGTGTCGCGCCACAACAGCCTGCAGCGCTTGCTGCAGGCACGCGATATTGAGGGCACCATGGAGACGGAGCGCCCGCCGCTCATTGTAAAGCGGGCTCTGAGGATCGAGTTGGGCCAGAAACCACAGCCGCTGCTGAGCGAACGACAGGGCACACGGTGCCGTACTCTGGCGACGGGGTATGGCGTCGTCCGCAGGACTTGCGGCCCCACGCTGCATGAGATGCGCTTCCAGTAGTGCGCGCCTGGCTGGTGAGAGCCTGGCAATCCGTTCGTGCATATCAGGCATGTCTGATGTCCTTCCCTACCGCTTGGTGGTGTCTCGAGATTCCATAGCCCTCGCCGGGGAGTAAGTGCCGCTGTCGCTCGATGCTCTCGTGTGGCACCCACCAGCGCCATATCTGCCACCGTGGCAACATCGAGCCGCGACCGCAGGGGGATATCGACATGCCAGGTGCCCTGCACGCGGGCAACGATGTGCAGAGCCAGGACCGAATGACCACCCAGATCGAGAAACGAGTCGTGCACCCCAGCTCGGTGCGCCCCAGCTCGGTGCGCCCCAGCACGGTACTCCAGAGTGCCAGGAGGGCCATCTCGATCTCCGCCGTCTCGACGCGATAGCCCCGGACTGTGACCTGGCCGTCCTTCCGTCCTACACATTCGAGACAGCCATCGACTTTTGATGGCGATTGCCCCAATGCCGCCGTCCTCTATGGGCGCGCCGTCGTCATCAAGCAAGAGGATCTCCATATCCTCAACGGCGTAGCCAGCAAGCACGGTGCTTCCGGTGAGCTGCGTGGCCTGGACGACAAACACTTCTCGGACGCTTCCTCCAGTTTCTATAGAATCCAGAGTGAGGTAGAACAAACAATCTGGAGGGCAGTGGCGTTGAAAAAGTTCCACGTCTCTTCTGGTCGTGGCTTCGCCGCAAAGCCTGATCAGACTAGCTGTGGGAAACGTTCTTTGCTTGGTAACATAAGTGTCGAAGGGATTCAACAAATTTAGCGCACTACCCAAGACACCCTGGGAGGGTTTCAATCCCTTCCAGGGTATTTGCCGGTGTGAGGCGTGAGGTGGATATCCGCAATAAGGATCACCTCATGGTTTCAATCCCTTCCAGGGACTCTACCGGTGTGAGGCGCCAAGATGGACATCGCGGGAGTAACAGTGGCCCGGTTTCAATCCCTTCCAGGGAATCTGCCGGTGTGAGGCGGTCAGATCCTGAATGCCATACCCAAAGAGTTCACCAGTTTCAATCCCTTCCAGGGAATCTGCCGGTGTGAGGCCGCTGCTGGCACAATATCTTGCCTATCAACACGTTCGCTGGTGCTGTGCGAGTAGCGTGTCTCCACGCCGAAGCGCTCGGGGCGCCAGCCCGGCGTGGGCTCCTTCGGCTATCGCGCCGCCCCGCCACCCGCGCCGCTCACCATCTCGCCGGTGGACGTGCCCGTCCCGCTGGCCACGGCCCGACTGGCCGTGGCCTCCGTGACCGCCCTTCCCCCACTCCCTCGACCGCAGGGAACCCAAGCCCGGGTGGCCGTGTGCCGGTGCACCGTGTGGGGCACACAAGTGCGCGAGCAGCACCCGGGCGGGGCGCCAGACCCGTATGGAGCGACTTAAGGTGTCTGGCGTCCTGGAGGCCCTCCAGGGGATCACGCTGACGCAGGGGACGATCACATGGCGGCTCAGCGGCGGGCGGCTCGGCTAGTACCCACCTCCAGGGGATCACGCTGACGCAGGGGACGATCACATAGGACGCCATGCGGCGGACCATGGGCGTGGTCGGTGCAACCTAGGAGCAGTTGCGGGCTGCGGTGCCTGAGAGTCCTGGGGTGCACACCGCGGAGACGGGATGGCGCGTCGGGGGCGACCCCGCTCAGCTGATGGCGTTTGATACCGACGCGGCGACCGTCTCCCCGATCCGTTCCCCGCATCGCCATGACGAGGTGCAGGAGGGGATGCCACCGGACGTAACGGCAATAGTCCGCGGGCGACGCTGGCGATTGGTGAGGTGGATATGCAGAGTCTGTTGCTGCAGCGGGCGAGCGTCTTCGCCTTTGATGCGCAATAACCGGCGGATGACGCACGAGGCTAAGCGCTACTGGGGAAGTTGCATGGCAAGCTGGATCTGTGCCATATCTGGATGCTTGAAGACCGCCGCACCAGCGAGCTAGTCATCTGGCTAACGATCACACGCGTAAAGCCTACATCCTGTTGGACGAAGCCCGGTATCCCGACAGTGCCCTGGAGCCGCTACACAATCTCGTCGCGGCCCTGTGTCGGCTGGAAAAGAGCCGGGCGCCCCAGGACATACAGCGCGTCGTGCGCCTGCTCATTGACTGGTTACAGGCCCCGGAAGATGACAGCCTACGGCGGGCTTTTACGCTGTGGCGGCGGCGCGTGCTGTTGCCAGCCTGGTTAGCAGGGGTGGAAATGCCTGAAGTCTATACTTTAGTGGAGATGCACACGATGCTAGCCGAACGGGTGATCGAATGGACGTAACAGTGGAAAGAGGAAGGCTTACGCGCCGGACGTGAGGAAGGTTTCCAGCAAGGGCGCCAGGAGGGCCTCCTGCAGGAAGCCCGTGCTATGGTTCTGTAGGCAGTGGCCGCACATTTTGGGGCGGCCCCAGACGACATCGCAGCGGCCGTACAGCAGATCGACAACCGGGAGCGCTTGCATGCGCTGTTGCGCCGAGCTGTGATGTGTCCCACCGTGGAGATCTTCCGGGAAGCGCTGGGCACACAGGGGTAGAGACCCGTGGTGGGCCTACGCCGGGCCTCACCCCTGTGTACCTCGCTGGCGCTGTCGCTCCAGCTCGCGTATCCGGTAGTCCCATCGTGTTGACACCCCAGATGGTGCATGCTACCGTGAAACCCTTTCATGCCGTGCGCTGGGCCAGGCGCGCTCTCGCAGATGCTCCCCCTAAGACCTAAAAGATGTATGAGGTATCAACGTCATGTACTCCATGAAGATCCTGTGTGCGCTTCTGGGGCTGTTACTGCTTCCCACAGTCATGCGTGCCGCCGATCCAGGCGAGGGTGCTGGTCCATTCCGCATCATCAGTCGCGAGATTCTCTCAGATCGCAAACCCTATATGGAGAGGGCCTATTACCCAGAGCCTACTGGTGATCGCATCATGGGCCGGGGGTTCGTCTCCGATGACAACGGCAAAACCTGGGTGAAGTTCCATACCACTCCCGATTACCAAGCCAAAGTCCCGGCGGGTTTTCGTCGCGGGATCCCCACGGGGGTAGTTGATCCACGCAACGGTCTGCTCTTCCTGCCCTCCAATGCCCTGGATACGCCCAAGCTTGACCCGACCATACAAGAGCCGCCCATCGCCATGAGCGAATACTACCTGCGCTACCGTGTCTCCAAAGACGGTGGTCGGACCTGGCTGTTCGATGAGCCGGTCATCCACACCGGCTACAGCGAGATGAATCCCTTCAAGGGCATGTATCGGGGGAAAAACGCCATGCTGACGAGCGATACAGGGAATAACCCCATCATTACACACACTGGGCGTGTGGTTCTGCCGGTGATGATGACTGTCCTCGGAGACGATGGCACACTCTCGAATCCCGCAAAAACTACCTCCTATACCGACGTTGCCATTCTCCTTGGAACGTGGAAAGACGAGTACCGTATCGCCTGGCGTGAAGCCTCCCAGCGCTTGCGTCTGACCCCAGACGTGTCCACCCGTGGCCTCATTGAGCCGACGCTTGTGCAGCTCAATGATCAACGCCTCCTCATGATCCTGCGCGGCAGCAACGCCCGCAACCCGAGTCTTCCCAGTTATAAATGGATGTCGGTCTCTAGCGATGACGGCGACACGTGGTCGCAGCCGCAACCGTGGCGCTATGACGACGGGCGCCCCTTCTTCTCGCCCAGCAGTATGTCCTTTCTGCTCAAACACTCCAGCGGTCGGGTCTTCTGGGTCGGCAACATCCACCCCGAAAACTGTAACGGCAATGATCCACGGACAACGCTGGTGATTGGTGAGGTGGACGTCAACAGCCTGTTGCTGCAGCGGGCGAGCGTCTTCGCCTTCGATGCGAAACAACCAGCGGATGACGCACGGGGCCAAGCGCTGCTCGGGACATTCGATGGCAAACTGGATCTGAGTCACGTCTGGGTGCTCGAAGACCGCCGCACCAGCGAGCTAGTCATCACCTACCAGCGCGCCTACGGCGGTTATAAGAAAACGGATTTTACCATGGTGCGCATGGCGGTCGCCCCGCCATCACGCTGAACGTCAGTCAGGGACGAACGTCAACACGCTACGCTAGTCACGGTCATCGTCATAATGGCGATGCCGCTTTTCGTGGTGAGACCAATGGCGATGCCGCTTTTCGTGGTGAGACCAATGTGGGCGGTGGTGAGACCAATGTGGGCGGTGGTGAGACCAATGTGGGCGGTGGTGAGACCAATGTGGGCGGTGGTGAGACCAATGTGGGCGGTGGTGAGACCAATGTGGGCGGTGGTGACCATGGTGTCTCTCCTCCCTATCAGACTCGTCAATCACCACCGGAGGGCTGTACACGATCACAGGCCTCGGACGGACCACCACGGGCTCTTGGACCACGATCACTGGTGGGGCCGGCGCCACGATCACTGGTGGGAGGCCTATGGGAAATGGCAGGCCCACCCCAATCGAGACGTGGACACCTCCCGCGTGGGCCGGGCGCGGAATCACGAGGCCCACAAGGGCGATCAGAACCGCCACACTGATAGACTGAAACACGATGCGCGATACACGTTGCATAGTTGGGTATCCTCCTGTCCAGGGTATTGTACATGAACCTCTGTAAGCCCTCCTAGGGCGCAATCCGCTTGGTCTTTACCAGTGGTGGTGGTGGCGGCGATGATGCCACCAGCCCCGCCCCCAGTCATCGTGTGGCCCCTCGCGGTGCCGGCGCATATCGTTCTCGCCCGGGAGTATGTCCCGGCCGTCTTGCACGCTGGTGCTGTTCCAGCCATGCCAACGGTTCGGGCTGCTGTCACGCCAGACCTCGCGACGCTCTGGCCGTTGCGCGGCACGATCTCCCCCGTGATAGCCGCGGGCGCTCTGCTCGATAGGAGCCAGCTGCACCGGGTCTCTCTGGCGCGACTCACGCCGCCCGAAGCGCCAGTGGTCCTGCACCCTTTGGCTGCCATCCTCGGCCCCTACCAGAGGTGTCCACAGCAGTACCGCCACCATCCCACCAATCACCCATCGGCTGATACGTCGCGTCATCATCACTCTCTCCGTTTCTCTGCTCTATGGTCGAGGTCGAGGCCGTGTGCCTTGTTGATGCTTGCTGTATGGAGCCCCTATACCCGTAGAGATACGCAAGCCCTGTGCCACGTCAGGCTTCGCCTGCAAAAAAGTGAGGGGAATCACACCAAGAGGGGGGGCGGGCCGCCTGCACAGGGGACCAGCGTAGCTCGACGTGCCAACGGCTCATGAGACCGACACGCCAACAGAGAAGTCCTCTCGTGATTCCCCGCGCCGATCTGTCGCGCCTGCCCGACACCGTACACGAGCCGAGGGCGCGATGTCCGCGGGTGACGGGCCGTCATTGCGCCAGGTGATGGGCCAAGCGTGTGCAGCGTCGGACGTCGGGCGGAGGCGACAGCCCATCTCGTGTCTGGGCTTCCCCTCTATCCTCTGTGCCTCGCGAAAGCGCTTGCTTACCCCAGGAAAACATGCTACAAGCACCCAATGATCTGCCCTGCCTCACAGGGGCCTGCCTCATGTCGTGTCGTTGTCGCTTCGTCAAGGGATGGCCATGCGCCTCGCTCGCCACGTGGGCCAGTGTCCTGCGGCGATTCAGTTCAACTCTCCGGTGGATGGGTGCCGACGTGCGAGGATGGTACGCAGTTGGGCGTGATAGAGCGCCCGGAGCTGCTGAAAAAACACCAGCGTCGTCTCCACACGGTAATCAGGATAGGTCCACTCCCAGGGCTGAAAGGCGCGTTGCCGATACCGCAGGGTAATTTCGGCGAAGATCCCGTCCCCAACATAGAGCCGGTGACTGTGATCTTTCGTGGAGGCGAGCACCACTTTAGCGAGATCGAGATAGCCGGGGTCGATATTGACCCGCCGCTGACCGTGCAACGTAGCCCAGCCGGTTTCCAGGTGATTGGTGATATGTTTGACGGCGGCGAGGGTGGCCATATCCACCAGCGGTGCAAAGGCGAGATACTGGCGTGTCAGGTCCGGGCCCATTTCCCGCGCGTAGTAGCGCGTTTGCGTAAAAGGTATGGGCAGGCTGCGCAGCACAATGGGCCCATAGGTCTGGATCAGCACGGCTTCGACCTCTTCCAGCGTGACGGGCGGGGCGAGCAACAGGGCACAGAACAGTTGCACCGGTGCCGGCAGATGGATGGCTCCCATAGCGTGGGCACTCCTCTCCGGGGAACTCTACGTGACGCAGCCCATTGCGCGGGCTTGGCCGTGCGCACAGAGGGAAGGCTCGCATGCACACCGAGAATAGCATCACGATATGTGGTGACATTACGCAGATCTTCGCCATGGCTAGCGCCGTGGAGCAGTGGCCCCAGTTCCTGCCGCATTATCGCTGGGTCAAGGTTCGCTCTGCCGACGCCACGGCACGGGTGGTGGAGATGGCGGCGCATCGCGATGGCTTCCCGGTGCGTTGGACTGCCCGGCAGCGTCTCGATCCGGTCAACTATCGCATCCATTTCACCCACGTGCGCGGCATCAGTCGCGGCATGGAGGTGACGTGGTTCCTGGTGGCAGATGGCCCCCTGGTGCAGGTACGGATTGTGCATGATCTCACGTGGGGCTGGCCGCCGCTGGGGCCATGGATTGCCCATTATATCATTGGCGAGCTTTTTGTCAGTCACATTGCCTCCAAAACGCTGCGCGTGATGAAACGCCATATTGAGACACCTGGGGCGTCAGCCGTTGGATGACGTGCGCCAGACAGCACGAATAGGATACAGAGCATGACACGTCGTGTGGTAATCACGGGGATTGGCGCGGTGACCTCCATTGGACACGGACACCAGGGCTTATGGGAAGGCGTCCGCCGCGGGGCCTCGGCGGTACGCAGCCTGACGCGTTTTGATGCCTCGCCGTATCGTGCCCGGATGGCCGCAGAAGTCGATCTCAATATGGCCGATCACCTTGATCGCAAGCAGCTCAAACGCCTCGACCGTTTCGCCCAGTTTGCTGTGGTGGCCGCCCGCATGGCCGTGGAAGACGCCGGTCTGCGCTTAGCAGATGAACCACCAGGGAGCGTGGGGGTGATGATGGGGAGCGCCCTCGGCGGCATTACCATGGCCGAGACGCAGTATCTGGCCTATCTCCAACACGGCCTGCGGGCGGTGAATCCGGCCCTCGCCCTCGCCGTGTTCGGGGCCTCGTGTTCGTGCACCATTGCCATTGACATGGGCCTTACAGGCCCCAACAGCACCAACTCCAATAGCTGCTCCGCTGGGACAATGGCGGTCGGTGAGGCTTTCCGCCTGATCCGCGAGGGGCATGCGGATGTCGTCCTGGCTGGCGGGGCGGAAGCGCCCATTACGCCGCTCTCCTTTGGGGCGTTCGATGTCATCCATGCCATGTCCACGGCGAATGACATCCCGTTACAGGCCTACCGCCCATTCGATCGCGCCCGCGATGGGTTTATTATGGCAGAAGGGGCCTCCGTGCTGGCCCTCGAAGAATATGCGCACGCCGTCCAACGTGGCGCCACGATCTGCGGAGAAATCCTCGGCTATGGCTCGACCAATGATGCCCATCACATGACCGCCCCGCATCCGCAGGGCGAACCCGCTGCCCGCGCTATGCAACTGGCTTTGCAGGAAGCGCACGTGCCACCGCAGGCCGTGGGGTATATTAATGCCCATGGCAGCGCCACGCCGCTCAATGACAAAACGGAGACGCGGGCCATCAAGCGGGTGTTTGGGGAGCATGCCTATACCATTCCCATCAGCTCGACCAAAGGTATGCACGCCCACGCCTTTGGCGCCACGGGTCCAATGGAAGTGGCGATTTGCTGCCTGGCGTTTGAACATGGGTATTTACCCCCGACGATTAACTACGTGACACCAGACCCGGAATGTGATTTGAACTATCTGCCGAATCAGGGTCTGCACGCTACCGTGGACTACATCGTCAAAAATTCGTTTGGCTTTGGCGGCATCAATGCCAGTCTCGTCCTGAAACGCTATGTGCCCGCCTCTGAGGCCATCCCGCCCGCCGTATGAAGTGGTACCCACCGCGCTCGCTTCAGCACGAATGGTTAGACGCTGCCGAGGTGCCCATGGCGGACCTCGTGGCGAATCTGACGGACTTACGATGGCTGAACCGGTATCTAGGGAGTCACTGGCTACTGTGTCGGGCAGTGCAGCGCCTCTGGCGCCGGATGGATTCCCCGGCGCGTTTACGCGTGCTTGATGTGGGCACCGGCGCTGGGGACATCCCAGAGGTCTTGTTACGCTGGGGGGCGCGCCGTGGCGTCCTGCTGACCGTGGTAGGACTTGATAGGCACGGTGGCATCTTACAGTATCTCCGCACAGCCCAACCTGCGTCGGCCAGCATCACGTATGTACAAGCCGATGGTCTCTGCTTACCCTTTCTACCTCAGACGTTTGATATCGTGGTGTGCTCAACCATGCTGCACCATCTCGACGGGACGCAGGGGAGTGCGCTCTTGCACAGTATGGCTGCGATGGCGCGCTATGGCGTGGTGGTCAACGATCTCCTACGGGGTTGGCTGCCCTACTATGCGGCACGGCTGCTGTTCGCGGTCACCGCCTGCCACCCAGTGACGCGTCATGATGGCGCCCTATCGGTGTTGCGCGCCTACCGCGTGGCGGAAGTGCGCGCCATAGCGCAGCACGCGGGCGTCGCGCCCGTGCAGATCTCGACGGCCCTGGGGTACCGTTGGATGCTGGTGTATACGCGGCCAGGAGAGGCGATGTCTGAGGCATGAGCCTGCGGCCCGGTCCTCCACGTTGCCTACTGTGACCGGCGTACAGGCGTGCGAGATCGCTATACACGATCTATGCATAGGATGCTACGATGCCACAATCTTCCACTCGTCGTAGATCGTATGAGGTGGCGCGCACGATGGTGGAACACGGCACACTCGTCAGGAGGGATGGAACATGGACACGACGCTACGACCGGGCAGGCATGCCGATGCGGAGATCTGCGGCACGATCTGCTACGAGGCCTTCACAGCCATCGCCGAGCAACATAACTTCCCTCCAGACTTCCCAGCACCGGAGGTCGCCGTCGATTTCCTGCGCATGTTGCTGGCGCATCCAGGGTTTTACGCGGTAGTCGCCGAAGCGGAGGGCTGTATTGTTGGGAGCAATTTTCTGGATGAGCGCTCGACGATTGCCGGGATTGGACCGATCACGGTCACGCCTACCTTGCAAAACAGTGGGATCGGTCGACGCTTAATGCAAGCGCTCTTGGAGCGCGTGGCGCAACGCCACTTTCCTGGCGTGCGGTTGGTGCAAGCCGCCTACCACAGCCGTTCGCTCTCATTATACGCCGCGCTCGGCTTCACCATCCGCGAGCCCCTCGCGCTGATGCAAGGGACGCCACTGCAGACGACCCTGCCGGGCTACGCCGTCCGTCAGGCCACCGCAGACGATCTGGCCGCGTGCAATCGGGTCTGCGCCCACGTCCACGGTCACGACCGCAGCGGCGAACTGCGTGAGGCGATCGACCAGGGCACCGCCACGGTTGTCGAGCACGACGGTCGTCTCACGGGGTATGCCACGGCCATTGGGTTTTTTGCCCATGCCGTGGGCGAGAGCAACGCCGAACTGCAGGCCCTGATCGGTGCCGCGCCCGCCTACCAGGGGCCTGGCTTTCTACTCCCGACACGGAATACCGCGCTGTTCCGCTGGTGCTTGGCGCAGCGCCTGCGCATGGTGCAGGGCATGACGTTGATGAGTATGGGGCTGTACAATGAACCTGCGGGCGTGTTCCTCCCGTCGATTCTCTACTGAGGCGTGGGGCGCCGCACGACCGTGCCAAGAGCGCGGCGGAAGTCGGCGTGTGCTGGCACGGCGTATAGGGCATACCCCAGGAGGACACGAAGCCAGACACCGGCCCCAGGCCCGCACACGGGTGCGGCCTCGCGTCGTGGCCGCGCATTGACCAGCGCTGTGGACCGACGTAGGATGTGCAGCGTTCCAGGGTCGGATGGGCGGAGAGCAACAGGCGAGACAATGAGAGGAGAGACCATGGCCGAGCAAGCGTCCTTAAAAGAGCGCATCCGCCGGGGCGACATCGTGGTGGGGGTGTCCGTCCCCATGTCCATCGAGCGGGGCCGCCTAGAAGACATTTTGAGTCGTGATACCTACGGCTTTATCAGTGTCGATAGTCAGCACAGCGCCTACAGCGAGGAACGCCTCGTGGCCTTGTGCGCCCTCGCCGCGGAGGTCGGCATCCCGGTGCAGTTCCGCATCAAGCACCCACGCCATGCCTATCTCATTGGCAACATTCTTGATCTCGGACCTTTGAGCATTGAGGTGCCGCTGGTCGAGACGGCAGACATCGTCGATGAAGCGCTGGCGGTGTTCTACTATCCGCAGATAGGCAAACGCAGCTGGGGTGGGAATGCCCGGTACGGCATCCAGGGACGTGATAATCGAGCAGAGTATGCCGCGTGGTGGAACAGCCACGGCATCCTCTGCCTACAAATCGAAACCCTCACGGCGGTCACCCACGCACGCCAGCTCGCCAAGCCGGGGGTGGACTGCTTGACCTGGGGCCCCTCGGATCTCAGTTTTGATCTAGAAGCCCATCCAGAACATCCGTTCAAGACCGTCGATGATTGTCTACGACATGTGCTGAAGCAGTTGGAGGGTACAGACATCCGCATCAGCTTCCGCAACTACGATGCGGCCTTGCGTAACAAGTATATGGACATGGGCGTGACCGTCTTCATGGAACGCCCACGCTAGTCATCCCAACGCCAAGTGGGGGAGCGTCCCACCGGTACGCCACCCTCACGCGCTAGACAGCATTGACGTACTTACCTACCATACTGATACGGAGCAAGTTCGTCGCCCCCGGCGTCCCCAGTGGCACACCCGCCGTCACGACAATCGACTGGTCCAAGGTGGCAAAGCCTTCGTGCACGGCAATACGACAGGCGCGCTCGACCATGTCTTCAAAATCACGGGCATCTGCAGTCACCACACAATGGAGCCCCCAGGTAAACGCCAGCCGTCTCCCGGTACCAGGCACCGGCGTCAGCACAATGATCGGGACACCGGGACGCTCACGGGCCGCGCGCACACCCGTTGCGCCTGACCGGGTCCAGCTCACGATAGCCGCGGCGTGCAGCGTCTGCGCCACCTGCCGCGCTGCAGCCATAATCGCGTCCGGGGTGGTAGCCCCGGGCTCACAATGCTGGGCATCAATGATGGCACGATAATGCGGCCCACTTTCGACGGAGCGTGCAATGCGGTCCATCATCGCCACGGCTTCGACCGGATACTGCCCCACGGCCGACTCCCCCGACAGCATCACCGCGTCGGCGCCGTCGAACACCGCCGTCGCCACGTCTGAGACATCCGACCGGGTGGGCATCGGGCTGGCCAGCATCGACTCGAGCATCCGCGTCGCGACGATCACCGGTTTGCCAGCCTGGCGCGCCGCCCGCACGATCTGCTTTTGCCAGCTCGGCACATGCTCGAGTGGCATCTCGACCCCGAGATCACCGCGTGCCACCATGACGGCATCCGTGAGGGGGAGAATTTCATCGAGACGCTCAAGCGCCGCCGGTTTTTCCAGCTTGACCAGCACGCCAGCCCGCCCAGCCACCAGTGCCCGGGCTTCCACAACGTCTTCGGGCCGCTGGACAAATGACAGGGCAATCCAGTCAACCTGCTGCGCTAACGCCTGCTCTAAATCGGCGTGATCCTTGGGCGAGAGCGCCGCAATAGGTAAGACCACGCCGGGGACATTGACCCCCTTATGCGCCGTCAAATGCCCGCCGATTTCTACGCACGCGACAGCCCGGGCCATCTCGACCTCGGTAATGCGCAACCGGACACGCCCATCGTCGACAAGCAGCACACTGCCTGGCTTGAGCACGGAGAACACTTCGGGATGCGGCAGACTGAGATGGGTGGCATCACCCGGCTCATCACGCAGATCCAGCTGCAGCGTCGCGCCAGCCACGAGATCGACCCCGCCCTCGACGACTGTGCCAATGCGGAGCTTCGGCCCCTGCAAATCGGCCAGGATACCAATCGGGCGCTTGACGTCGCGCTCTACACGGCGAATGGTCTCCACATAGGTGCCCAACGTCGCATGATCTGTATGGCTCATATTAATGCGAAAAACATCGACACCCGCGGTAAATAAGCTGCGGATCATCTCAGCACTCTGCGAGGCAGGGCCCAAGGTCGCAACGATTTTGACACAACGGCAGCGGCGCATGCAGTTCTCTCTTCGTTGATGGGCCTGTCTAACACACCCAGTGTCCATTGCCGACCATCGAGCCCCGGGTGGGCCCTCTCGTCAGGTCGCGGGGTGTCGCCTCGTGCGGCTCTCGCTGCGCGAGGGCCACTGCCGGTTCCCTGGGGTCGTCAACGCCTACAGGCCAGAGAACCGGACCGCGACACCACCCACCTTACACTTCATCAAACAGATACGATTGGACGAACTCATGCACCCGCTCTTCCGCACTCTCGGGATACATCAGCCACGCCGTGGCCGCAATACTGCTGAGCAAGGAATTCCCATCCTGGGGCGTAAAGCAGAAACCCGTGATCTCATGCCCATCCCGATTCACGGTCAAGGTGGGAGTCGAGATGACTGTCTGGTTGAGAATACGACCAAAATAGCCATGATCACGCCCGAAGGAGAAAATGGGATTGGCCATGGTTTTTTCTGTCAAGGCCACATACTTATTCGCTTCGAGCTTTTCAATCACCTCATCCAACGTGACAGGACGTTGCACCTTGAGGTGAAACCAGATGCTGTGCATATACTGCGTGTTCAGCTTAATGGCGGACGAAAACAGGTTGAGATCCAGCCCCCTGGTCTGAAAGAGGTGCCAGGCATCACGGGCATGATGGGTGCCGAACTGCGGGTCTTTATGTTTCCCGGCATCAGGCGCCGCAATAAAACTTTTTTCTTGGCTGATGTCGCTGGAACGGCGCATACACACGAAGCGACCTTCGATCAAATTATCTGGGGCTTCGTCGTGTAGGGCGAGCGTTTCGGTGAGGACCGCGAGGTTATGCGTGTTGCAACTGACAATCTGGATGAAACGATCGTCTCCTGACACCAGGGCCTCATCATTAATCCCACGGGCATAGGGCTTGCCAAAACCAAATTCACTGCCCTGGGCCAGAAAACCGGCAGTTTTTGGCATATGTTGAAACCAGTCGAGCTTATGCTGATTGGCCACCCCGTCTGGCGTGCAGTCGATAATGACGGTCGATTGCTCCAGCGCTTCTTGCGCCTCATACGAAGGCTGCATACCGAGCTTCTCAAAATCACTCATCCGCTCTGCGGAGACGACGAGCTTGGCCCCACGCTTAATGAGATTTTTCACCTTGGCACGATCGCCAAGTAACGGACGATTTTTGTGAAACGTCACTTCGTCGAGTTCAAGCTGCTGACGTAAATTCAAAAACAAGCCGACCAAAGGCTCGCCGATGGTGCCTGTCCCAATAATATGCACAACACGTTTGGCAGGCATAGTCCCTCCTCTGTAAAAGCGTGGATCCTCACGGTCTCTGTACAACAGATTTCTCTACTCGGCGCGCGAACGGTGCTGACGATGGACGCGTCTCTGCGCGGCAGCCTACAAGGCAAGATACCCAACCGCCATGACAGAGGTTCGCGCGCTCATCCCATCCTACCTGGATAGCTTTTGCTAGTGTAGCATAGGCCTCTTGCGTGTCGCAAACGCCATCCACCGTTGCCCCTGGGGATGCCGCGTCAGTCACCGTGTGGCTACGGGCCTCCTGTGGTCCCCGTCCCGGGGCTTGCAGCATGGGGGAGGCTCCGATACTGTTACACGTGTGGGCAGGCCAAGCGCACGCCACACGGCACGATGGGGTGTGGGGGCGCTTGGCAACGAGGTGGTATGCGACCCATGAGGGCAGGCCTATGCGACGTTCCTGGCGGGCAGTAGAGACCTTTGCTGAGAAGGATTTTTATCTCGATGAATTTCATGATAAGAGTCTGCTCATCGCGCTACGCCTCACGGACTGGTTGATTGCACCCGGGCGGCTGGCGGTGATCGAGGCGCTGGCGACGCTGCTACGTAATGCCACCCGCCTGGTGCTCCTGGTAGAGACGGACCACAGTCCCGGTGAGCAGCGACGCATTGGCACGTTGGTGCAGCGTCTGGCGCGGGCAGGCCACACCCCTCCAGTCACGCCGGTGCACCTGGCACTGGTGCCGGCCAGCAGGGAGGAACGCTGCCTCCAGCTGTGGGATGTGCTACGGACCTCGCCCTTGGCGGTGGGACTCTGGCAACGTGCTACCCCCCTCGACCTGGAGCGGGCGGCGCAACAGCTTGCCGTCGGACTGCACGTCTATAAGCTGGTCTACCTTGATGCCGCTGGCGGGCTGGTGCGGGACGGCACAACACTCTCGTGTCTCACCGAGTCGACGTTGCACGAACTGCTGCAAGCGGAGCCCACCACCGCCACCCTGACGGCGCGGCGCCCCCTGCTGGTGGCCATCCACGCCGCGCTGGCTGGCGGGGTGACCTCGGTGTCGCTCTGTCCCCTCGCCGGTGTCGGTGAGGAGCTGTTTACCTATGAGGGCTGTGGCACTTTATTTACGCGTGCGGAGTATTGTCAGATCGAAAAACTGGGCCTCGACGATTTTCATGAAGTCGAGCGTCTGTTAGGCCGCGTGGAGCAGGCCGGGTATCTCAAACCGCGCACACCGCAGGAGACGGCCCGGCTCTTGCTCTACGGCTACAGCGCGCGGTTGGGGCCAGCCAGCATGGGGCCGGCGGGTTTTTGTGCCTTGCTGCCTTACCCGGAGGAGCACGCGGCCGAATTGGCTGGACTGTTCACCATCACGCGCTACCAGGGCGAGGGGGTGGGCGGACGTATCGTGGAGGCGTTGGTGCAGGAAGGCCAGCGCCAGGGCCTGCGGTATGTCTTTGCCTGTACGACGCAAGCAGGCGCGCAACGGCTGTTTGTGCGCCAAGGCTTCCAGCGCGTGGCCCCGGAGGCAGTCGCGGCGGCGAAGTGGCAGGGATATGATGCGGCAAGGCGGGCCGAGGTCACGGTATACCGACGCAATCTCACCCCCGCACTGCCAGTGGGCGACCAGCCAGTTGCCTCGACGATGGCTGGGGAGGTCGGGAGGTTCTAGATATCCGAGGGCGCGGGTAAGGGCAAGGACGGTTTGCGGGTGTGAAAAGGCGTGGCCGCTTCAAAGGCCGCCGCGACTTGGAAGAGCGCAGACTCTTGAAAGGGCGGCGCAATCATCTGCAGACCAATGGGCAGATCGTGCCCGGTCCAACCGCACGGTAACGACAGCGCTGGCAAGCCCGCCAGGTTGACGGGCACAGTGAACACGTCGGCGAGGTACATCTGCAACGGATCGTCCAGGCGCTCCCCGAGTCGAAAGGCCGCGGTCGGCGCCACAGGTGCGACGAGCACATCGCAGTGGACAAAGGCCTGCTGAAAATCTTGCCGAAACAGCGTGCGCAGTTGCTGCGCTTTTTTGTAATAGGCATCGTAATAGCCCGCACTGAGCACATAGGTTCCCAGCATAATCCGTCGTTTGACCTCGGCGCCAAAGCCCGCGGCGCGGGTGCGGGCATACATATCGAGGAGATTGACTGGCTGCTCGGCGCGTACCCCATAGCGCACGCCATCATAGCGCGCTAAGTTGGAGCTAGCCTCAGCATTGGCCAGGATATAATACGTCGCCACAGCGTAGCGCGTGTGTGGCAGGGAGACTTCGACCAGTTCCGCCCCGAGGCCACGCAGCGTCTCAAGGCCAGTACGAACAGCCTGCTCGACCTCGGCATCCATACCAGCGCCAAAATACTCCCGCGGTACCCCGAGTTTCATGCCGCGCACGCCATGTTCTAACACCTGCGTATAATCTGGCACCGGCACCGCGCCAGAGGTGGAATCGTGCGGATCATGTCCGGCAATGGCGTGTAAGAGGAGGGCCGCGTCACGCACGTCCTTCGTTAAAGGCCCAATCTGGTCCAAGGACGAGGCAAAGGCCACCAGACCATAGCGTGACACCCGGCCATACGTGGGCTTGAGCCCGACCACCCCGGTCAGGGCGGCTGGCAAGCGAATAGAGCCCCCCGTATCCGAGCCGAGCGCCGCAATACACATATCAGCCGCCACAGCGGCGGCGGAGCCACCACTCGATCCCCCAGGCACATACTGGAGATGCCCCCAGGGGTTGCGGGTGGGACCAAAGGCCGAGTTTTCCGAGGACGACCCCATGGCAAATTCATCCATGTTGGTCTTACCCACGCACACGGCCCCGGCCTGGCGCAGGCGTTGTACGACGGTGGCATCATACGGCGGCACAAAATTGGCGAGGATCCGTGAGGCACAGGTGGTACGGACGCCTTGCGTACAGAGGTTGTCTTTGAGGGCGATGGGGATGCCTTGCAGGGGCGAGACGACTTCCCCGCGTGCAAAGGCGGCATCCGCCTGCGCCGCCTGCTGCAGGGCGAGGTCGGCGGTCACCGTAATGTAGGCATGGAGATGCTCTTCCACGGCCGTCAGGCGCGCCAGCACCGCTTCGGTGAGGGTCGTGGCACGGATCTCGCCACGCACCAGCCTGGTATGCAGGGCATGAATCGTCGAAGCTGCCAGGTCCATAGGAGATTACTCAACAATCCTAGGCACCACGAAGAAGTGATGCACGGTTTCCGGGGCATTGGCCAGGGCAGCGTCCGCCCCGAACGGCTCGGACACGGTATCCTCGCGGAAGACATTGACCAGATCGAGCACATGCGCCGTCGGCTCCACTCCGTCGGTGAGCACGGCGTTGAGTTGGGCCACATAGTCAAGAATTGTGTTCAATTGTTCGGTCAAATGCTGTCGCTCCTCGGGGCGCAGGGCGAGATGCGCCAATTGGGCTACATGATCCACTTCAGCCTCAGAGAGCGCCATGGCTGCCCCTCCCTCGCGTACGCTGCATGACTATAACACCTGCATTTGTGCATACTTGGCCAACAGCTTTTTGATGCCATAGTCGCGAAAGGCTACTGTCAGTTTCAGTTGCTCGCCATCGCCCTCACGGCGCTGCACCACGCCACGGCCAAACTGTTGATGTACCACCTGACTCCCCACGGCGTAGGCCGGGACCATCCCTGGGGCGCTCCGTGCCACGGCACCGGGTTTGGCTGGCGCTGGCGTTGCGGCCTGCGGAGTGGCCCATGGTTGCCGCACGCCCATAAGCACCGGCTGTGAGGAATAGTCATGGATGCAGGCGGGTGGCACGTCGTTGAGGAACAGCGATGGCGTGTGATTTTGCTCCATGCCATAGATGCGTCGCTTTGACGCACTGGTGAGAAACAGGCGTTGTTCCGCCCGAGTCATCCCTACGTAGCACAGACGGCGTTCTTCTTCCATTTGGGCGGGCTCGTCAAACGAACGGCTGTGCGGGAACAAGCCGTTTTCCATCCCGGCAATGAAGACGACGGGAAATTCTAAGCCCTTGGAGGCATGAAGCGTCATCAGGAGCACCGTGCCGCTGTCGTCTGACAGGTTGTCCTGATCGGAGGATAAGGCCGTACGCTCCAAAAATTCTTGCAGACTGGCCCCAGGACTCTGGCGGTCAAACTCGTCGGCCGCATTGACTAATTCGCTGATATTTTCGAGGCGCGTCTGCGCTTCCGGCGTGCGTTCTTCCTTGAGCTGGGCTTCGTAGCCCGTCCGCGCCAACACCTCGCGGGTCAAGTCGGCCACGCTCATCTGTGGGGCTTCCTGCATGAGGCCTCGCAGCAGAGCGTCAAACGCCTGCAACTTGGCCAGGGTGCCTCGGTTCACCAGGTCGGCGGTGAGAGCCACGTCAAGCGCTGCCAAGCCGGTCACCCCACGCTCGGCCGCGAGGGCTTCGACTTTACTCCAGGTCGTTTGACCGATTCCCCGGCGTGGCACATTGATAATACGCCGCAAACTTAGCATGTCGCGCGGATTGACGAGCAGTCGCAGATAGGATAAGACGTCCTTGATCTCCTGGCGATCATAGAAACGCAGGCCACCGACAATTTGATACGGAATGGCTGAACGGCGCAGACCGTCTTCCAGTGCCCGCGACTGGGCATTCGTGCGGTACAGCACCGCAAAGTGGCGATATGGCAGCGCTTCGGCGCGATGCAGCCCGGCGATATTCTGGCAAATGGTCTCTGCTTCGTGGACATCATCTTGCGCACAAAAATAACCAATCGGCCCGCCGCGGGCGTTATCGGTCCACAGGGTTTTGTCTTTCCGACCGGGATTTTTCGCCACCACGGCGGTGGCCGCGTCCAGGATGGTGCTGGTGGAGCGATAATTTTGCTCCAGCTTGATCACCGTGGCATCGGGATAATCACGCTCAAAATTGAGAATGTTCCGCACATTGGCGCCCCGAAAGCGGTACACGCTCTGGTCGTCGTCCCCGACCACGCAGAGATTGCGGTGCCCGGCAGCCAGGAGATGCAACAAGTGGTATTGCGCCATGTTGGTGTCCTGATATTCGTCCACCATGATGTACTGCCAACGCTGCTGGTAGCGCTCCAGCACGGGAGGATGGCGGCGGAACAACTGTACGCAGAGCATCAGGAGATCGTCGAAATCCACTGCAGCATTGGTGCGTAAGACGGTTTGGTACAGCGGATAGACCCGCCCGACGGCCTCATCTAGGCCGAACGTACCAGCCTCACGCAGGTACATGTCGGGGTCAATCAGCTCATTTTTGAGGGCGCTGATACGCCGCATGATCGACTGCGGGGCATAGAGATCCTGGTCAATTTTCAGTTCCTGGGCGCACTGTTTGATGAGCGCGAGCTGGTCGGCGGTGTCATAAATGACAAACTGCGGCGACAGCTGCATGACCTCGGCTTCGCGCCGTAAGAGACGGGCGCAGGCGGCGTGAAAGGTACTGAGCCACAGCGGTAAGGTCGAGGTGCCGAGGAGCTGCTGCACGCGCTGGCGCATTTCCTCGGCGGCCTTATTGGTAAACGTGACGGCGAGAATCTGCTCGGGCCGGACACCACACGTCTGGATCAGATGGGCAATGCGATGCGTAATGACGCGGGTTTTCCCCGATCCCGCCCCAGCCAGGATGAGCAGGGGCCCCACGCTATGCTGCACGGCTTGCTGTTGGGGAGGATTGAGGTTCGCTTGCAAGACTGCTGTCATACGCCTGCCTCCGCTTCAGCTGCGCTGCCGTTGCTGCAACAACGTGTTGAGCTGTGCCAGTTCATCCGGGGTATTGACCCCACATACCTCGTGCGTATCCGTCACGGCGAGGTCCGCCACATGCTGCCGCTCAGCCACGGCGATAGCTACCACATCGGTGAGATACTGTTCGCCCTGGGCGTTGCGCTGCCCCACGCGGTGCAAGGCCGGAAACAGGAAGGACGCCTTGAGACAGTATACCCCGCTGTTAATCTCGTGCAGGGCACGCTCGGCCTCCGAGGCATCGCGTTCTTCAACAATCCGGGCAATGCGTCCGGCACTGTCGCGCACAATGCGACCATACCCGGTGGGCGGATCGAGGTGCGCCGTCAGGACCGTGAGCGTGGCCTGCTGACGCTGATGGGTGTCGCATAAGGTTCGTAACGTGGCGGGCTGCAGGAGCGGCACATCGCCATAGAGTACGACCACATCCCCAGGAAAATCGGCCAACACGGGCTCAGCTTGGGCCACGGCATGCCCCGTGCCGAGCTGCGGCTCTTGCAGCACACAAGTGACGCCGTAGGGCGCGCAGACCTGGCGGACCGCTTCCGCTTGATGCCCGACGATGACCACCGTGTGCTGCGGTTGGAGGGACACGGCGGCATCAAGCACATGTGTGACCAGGGGGCGACCCGCCAGCGGATGCAGCACTTTGGCGAGCGGCGACCGCATCCGGGTGCCTTTGCCGGCAGCGATAACCACGATAGCGAGAGGAGCAGATGCGCTCATACTAGAGATCTCACGGCGTATGGTGCGGCGACGAGAGGCAGAACTCGTGTATTTTCTTGCGCAGAGTATTGCGATTAATCCCCAGAATGGTGGCCGCTTTGACCTGATTGCCATGGCATTCATGCACGACGACGGTGACGAGTAATTTTTCTACATATGTCAGCACCGCCCGATGCAAGGAGCCTTTCCCGAGCAGGGCTAAACTCGGGATGAGCGCGCGCAAGCGGCGTATGAGCATTTCTTCCAGACGCCCAGGCGTGCCGTCGCCCTCGCCTCCTGGGAGGCCCGATGTGGTTTCCGTCGTCTGGGGCAGGCACCAGAATTGGCGATGCTGCCGCACCTGCGCACGTAACGAAGCAAGCTCCATCGTGCGATCCAACATCAAACACACTGGTTCCAGACTCAAGGGGAGAGCAATGGCATTCGTCACGACATGCAACATGGGCGCTGGGATGTCGTGGGCCTGCTCTGGCGCATGCATGAGAATCACAGGCAAGTCGGGGATTTCGCTATGCAGACCCGCCAGCATCGTCTTCTCAGGTGCCAAGGCCAGTGACACCAACGCTGCCTGGTAAGCGTGCGCCCCGGCGAGGGTGATCGCTCGCGCCATGGAAGGGGCGGTATGCATTTCGTACCCCCGCTTGGCTAGGCCGAGGGTGAGTCCATCATAGGTCCATGGTTCGTGATCCACCAATAACACTTTTGTATGGATCATCTTCCCGACCTCCGCTCCCGGAAAATACCAATAGCGTGCCCGGCACAGGGCCCATGTATCCTGCGTTGTGTGCCTGGACCAAAGGGTCAGGGGGTACTACGCGAGGCGAACGGTCGAGGTGCGAGCCCCTGGTCATCTACGCCACATGGGTGAGCCAGGCTTTGAAGGTATCATCCTTCCCTTGCACCACACGGAAGAACGCTTGCTGCAGTTTGTTGGTGAGCGGCCCGGGGCGACCCGTGCCAATGGTGCGGTGATCCACTTCCCGGATGGGGGTAATTTCTGCGGCAGTCCCGGTAAAGAATACCTCGTCAGCGATGTACAACTCATCCCGCGAGAAAATGGCTTCGTGCACTGTCAGACCAAGATGGCGGGCTAAATCGATCACGGAATTCCGGGTGATGCCTTCGAGAATGGACGTCAGGGGTGGCGTTTTAAGTTCACCGCGACGCACAATAAAGATATTTTCGCCCGAGCCTTCCGAGACATTGCCCTGGACGTCCAACAGAATGGCTTCATCGTAGCCCGCGTTGATGGCTTCCATCTTGGCGAGTTGGGAATTGGCGTAATTGCCGACAATTTTCGCTTTGGTCATCATGACGTTCACATGATGGCGGGCAAACGAGGAGACACAGACGCGAATCCCCGCATCTAGCGCCCCTTCACCCAGATAGGCCCCCCAGGGCCAGACGGCGATGGCGGTGCACACGGGATTGTGGCTATTATTAATGCCCATCTCCCCGTAACCCAGATAGATCAAGGGGCGAATATAGCACTCACGCACCTGATTGATGCGGATAGTCTCCAGAATCGCCCGCGTAATATCATCCTGCGCCCACGACATCTTCATACCGGCGATGTGAGCCGACTGGAACAAGCGCTCCACGTGTTCCTGGAGGCGGAACACGGCTGGCCCCTGTGCGGTATCATAGCACCGGATGCCCTCGAACGCCCCAAGGCCATAGTGCAGCGTGTGACTGAGCACATGCACCTGCGCCTTGTCCCAATCAACAAACTGTCCGTCCATCCAAATTTTCTGTGTGGCTTGCATGGGGCTTCTTCCTCTGAGACCCAAGGTACCAGTGCCCGTGTGGCGAACTCAGCTTTTTCGAGGTGAACTACTCTAGCAGAGCGTTCTCGCAGGCGCAAGAGTTTTTCTTACCACTACAGGACTTTGTGTCCTTATATTGACAAGTGCGGCCTGAGCCAGTATCCTTTGCGGGCTTTCCATTGGCTGGGGGGCGTCCAGCACCCGCTTTGGGCCGTTAGCTCAGGTGGTAGAGCAGCTGACTTTTAATCAGCAGGTCGCTGGTTCGAACCCAGCACGGCTCATGCGTTTTGTTTCGCAAGTCCCCATCGTCTAGCCTGGCCTAGGACACCGGCCTTTCACGCCGGCGACAGGGGTTCAAATCCCCTTGGGGACGCTTCCTTCCCTGCTATGCACTCCCAAGAATATCGCGCACGGTTGTGGTCAGATCGCCTGTGAAGCGGGCGCCCATTTGGCTGACCACATACGAGGCGGCACAGGCCCCGAGGGTGGCTGCCCGTTCGGGAGTCGCGTGTCGTGCCAAGCCATAGAGCACACCCGCAGCATACATGTCACCTGCCCCAGTGAGATCCACCGGCTGCGCCGCAAAGGCCGGCACATAGTGGGTCACTCCTGCATAATGGATATACGAGCCATTTTCGCTACACGTGACACACGCCTGTGGGCCGTCTTGCACAATGGCCTGGAGGGACGCCTGCGGGTCGCGCTGACCGGTATAGGCGGCGGCTTCGAGCTCGTTGGCAAAGATCAGATCGGCGTAGGTGGTGACAATGCGTTCGATATCCTCACGAAACCCCGCGACTACAAAGCCGTCAGAAAAAGAATACGCCACCTTTGTGCCGTGCCGGCGCGCCAGTTCCAGGGCGTGAAACGTGGCGGCACGCGTTGCATCCCCAGTGAGGAGATACCCTTCTAGGTAGAGCCAGTGGGATTGGGCAAGCAGCGCTTCATCGACGTCCTCAGGGCTGAGGTGGACCGACGCCCCGAGATACGTTTTCATGGTGCGTTCGCCGTCCGGCGTCACCAGCACGACACACAAGCCGGTGTGCGCTTGCGGTTTGAGCTGACTGGTGAGACGGATCCCCAGCGTGGCGAAATCCGCTGCGTAATGCTGCCCTAAATCATCCGCGGCCAACGAGCACGTATACGCCACCGCCCCGCCCATCTGGGCGATGCCGACGATGGTATTCGCGGCGGACCCGCCAGCGTGGAGCTCGCTCTCACGATTGCCGAGGTAGGCCAGGATGCGTGCCTGCTCTGCCTGGTCGGACAGCTCCATATGCCCTTTGCTGAGGCGGAGGTCTGCGAGTTCACTGTCGGTAATTTTGATCTGCTTGTCGACAATCCCGTTGCCAATCCCGTACACCATGTAGCGACGTGCGTTTTCCGTCATGCAGTGTATCCCCTGTCTCGGTGCGTGCTGTGGGTGAGCCATGCTGGCGCCGCGGTGCGGCGCGCTCACAACTGTAGCAGAGACCAGGCGCCAACGCAGCCCTGGTCACTCCGTGGCACGCACGGTGCTGCGCCCGGGTCTGCCTGGGGCAGAGCGTCAGCCCCTGCCGGCGGGTGCGCGCTGGTTGCTCCAGCTGTAGAGAGAGGCTATAATGACCAAAATCCCCCATTCTTCCACCACGTTGTGGCGAGGTCACGCGCAGCGTGCCTAGGCGAGAGCCAGAGGAGCAGCGACGTCTATGAGTCTCCCAGATCGCATGAAATTCGGTGTTTTTATGGGCCCTTTCCACCGCGTTGGGGAAAATCCCACCCTGGCGATTGCCCGCGACATGGAACTGGTCGAGTGGCTGGATGACTTAGGATTTGATGAAGCGTGGATTGGTGAGCACCATAGCGCCGGGTGGGAAATTATTTCGTCGCCAGAAATTTTTATTGCCGCGGCGGCGGAACGCACCCGCCATATCAAGTTGGGCACGGGCGTCATTAGCTTGCCGTACCATCATCCGTTCATGGTGGCCAACTGGATGGTGCAGCTCGATCATATGACGCGGGGTCGGGTCATGATGGGTGTGGGGCCTGGTGCCCTGGCGAGCGATGCCTACATGATGGGCATTGATCACACGGTGCAGCGGCAACGCATGGATGAAGCCCTCGGCGTGATTATGCGCCTCTTCACTGAGACGGAGCCACTGACCTATAAGAGCGACTGGTTTGAGCTCAATGAGGCCCTGTTGCAGCTGCGGCCCTATCAGCGGCCGCACATGCCTATCGCTGTGGCCTCGGTGCAATCCCCCGCTGGTGTGGTGCTGGCTGGGAAACATGGCGCAGCCGTGCTGACGATCACGGTACCTCGTGATCCCTCGCCCAACAACGCCTCGGACCTGCAACGCCTGTGGAGTATTGCCGAGGAGTCGGCGGCAGAGCATGGGCAGGAGGTCCACCGGGAAGATTGGCGTCTGGTGATTCCCGTCCACATTGCGGAAACGCGCCAGGAGGCCCGGGAACAAGCGCGGATGGGTGCCGGTCGCTACTTGCGAGAATATTCCGAGGGCACGAACGGACGGCGGCCCGTCTTTGACGGTCCACTCGACAAAGTCATTGATTTCATGTCTGATGCCGGTTTTTGGATTGTCGGCACGCCGGACGACTGTGTGGCCGGGATCAAACAACTGGAAGAGCGCAGTGGTGGCTACGGTGGCTTGCTCGTCCAGACCATCGACTGGGCTCCACGGGACAAGATGCTGCTCAGCTACGAATTGCTGGCGCGCTATGTCATGCCGCAGTTCCAAGGCACCGTCCTGAGCACGGCGGCGTCCAATCGCTGGGCGTTTGAGCGTCGTGACAGCTTGACGGCTGGACGCGTGCAGGCCATTGATCGGGCCCGCCAGGATTATGCAGCCCGTGCACACTAGCTCCGCATCGCGTCAGTCAGCACCTTGCGGCGGGCTGACGCCGCCCCTCCCAGTTGTCACCATGTATCGCAGTGCCCGCACAAGGCAGATGAGACCATCCAAAAGGAGATGCACCATGCTGAAGCTCCAACGGTCGCATATCGAGGCTCCCGAAGAGGAGCTGCAAGCCTTTTATGCACAGCTCCACTCCCAGCACATTACGCCAGCCTGGACTTCTGGCGGCGTCAGCCTTGAGCCCACGAGCAAGGCGGTGCCCTATGTCTGGCACTGGCACGACCTGCGTCCTCAGGCCATCCGCGCCGCCCAGCTCGTGGGTACAGACCAGGCCGAACGCCGCGTGCTACGGCTGACCAACCCCGCCCTCCATGGGGTCTCGGCCAGTAACACCCTGGTCGCCAATATCCAAATTGTCATGCCTGGGGAGATTGCCCGGGCCCATCGCCATTCGGCCTCGGCGCTGCGCCTGATCATTGAAGGCGAGGGCGGCTATACAGTGGTGAATGGTACCCGGGTGCCGATGTATCCCGGGGATCTCGTGTTGACGCCCAACTGGACCTGGCATGACCACGCCAACGATACCGACGCACCAATGATCTGGCTCGATGGGCTGGACACGCCACTGATTCGGCTCCTTGAAGCTGGTTTCTACGAGCAGTACCACCAGGAGTCGCAGGACATCGACGAGGTGCCCAATCCCGCTAGTGCGAAATACAGCGTCGGGGGCCTGCGGCCCGCCTGGGAATCAGCACCTACGGCCGACTACTCCCCGCTGTGGCATTATCCCCTGTCGCAGGCCCGTACCGCCTTAGAACGGCTGGCGGCACAGGAAACGGGGAGTCCGTTTGATGGCATTATCCTCGAATACACCAACCCGCTGACCGGCGACCCAGTCATGCCGACCATCGCCTGTTACATTCAGATGCTGCGTCCGGGCGAGCACACCAAGGCGCACCGCCACGTGTGCTGTAGCAATTATCACGTCATTGAAGGGTCAGGATATTCGCTGGTAGGCGACCGACGTCTGGCGTGGGAAGACAAAGATGTGTTCACCGTGCCGACCTGGACGTTTCACGAGCACGTCAACACGGGGAATCGCCCGGCACTGCTGTTTAGCTTCACAGACGCACCCGTGATGAAAGCACTGGGGCTCTATCGGGAACAGGCCCGAGGGTAGCTCAGGCTGAGAGGCCAGACACGGTGACAGCACCTTGGGGTTCCCCGCTCTGTGCACCTGACTCCTAGAGCATTTTCATAATTTACGCACTGCATATCCGGCTTTATAGAAGAAGTTGTTGCAATGGGATGGGGTGACCGCATCATAGATCTTACCAATGGCGCTCCAGAGGGCTTCGACGGTGCGTTCGGCGAGAGTGCGCA
>SXND01000274.1 GCA_005777235.1 Pseudomonadota bacterium | reverse complement strand
TGCGCCGCCAACTAAAAGCCAGCGATTTTAAGAGACGTTTTAAGGTTTGCTTACTTAGACGGAGATCAAAATGTTCAGCAACTACAACCAAAATCTTCTTGAGATTCTTGGGGAAGGCTTTTGCCCACTGGCGCACGTGTTCTTTCTGCCCTGGAGTACATTTCGGAGGACGTCCTGCTTTGGCTTGGTCATAGAAGCCAACAAGACATCGAGATTCCCAGGCGTGAAACCAATGATAGATAGTGATACGATCAACTTAAAAAATCTTCAGAAGCTCTGTAGTAGTATAATGCTGTAAGATCAATAGAATACAATGGGCCCGTTGTCTGACACGATGGTGGGTGCTTTGTTTGTATATTCTTTGGAACATACCGATGGTTTCTTGACTGATCTCTTCCACAAATCGCCTAGCTAAGGGGCACCTCAAGGCGGACAAATATCTTTTACCTAGAGCAGAGAGACTCTAAAAATAGGCATATCTCTCCATTAAGGGTTAGTCAAGAATATTATAACTATAAAAATATTTTTGTTCAACTACTTAGATCCCTAGCGGAGTCATTGATGCCTTGCAAGATATGGCGCCAATCCGTCATGCTGTGTCCCCTCGCTGTAATGCTCTCATACATACCAGAGCACCATAGCACAAGATGCCTGTGCGTGTCTAACAATCTGCCAGCGGCAGTGACGCGAGCGCTTGGCGTCCTGCCCCTGGCACGGTATGATGGACACGCCTTTGCTCCGCGCATGACCGGAGCGGGCCGGATGCGTGTGTGGGCTCGGCGCTCCGGCACGACCGCCACGCCACATGCCCACCCCGTATCCAGCGCCTGCCCAGGCGGCAGGTGCCGAGCCGGGTGTGAGGCGTGTGGTCTGGGATGCCACGGCGGGCGATGGCAAAGGCCGGTTGAATCTCCCATACTCCTCCTGGCTCTGGCACAGTACGTGCGGCAGGGCGCCGCTAGCCGTTCTATACGAGCAGAAAGGGCCGACCGTGTCGCTTGAAGAAACCATTGCCACACAGCTCCGGGCCCGGGGCTGGCACCTGGCACTCGCCGAAACCACCACCGGCGGCATCATTGCCGTGCGTCTGGTGCGTCTGGCCGGTAGTTCGGCGTACTTTGACCGCAGTATTGTGGCGTACAGTAAAGAAGCCAAAGTGCAGTCGCTTGGGGTCGATCCGGCCGTGTTTGAGCGCAGCGGCGCGGTGAGCGTCGCGACCGCCTGTGCCATGGCGGAAGGCTTGCAGCGCCTGACCCATGCCGACATCGTGCTGGCCGAGACCGGCATTGCCGGGCCGATTCGTGGGCGCTCACCCAAACCCCTGGGGAGTACGTGCTTTGCCATGCACACGCCAACCGGCATGGTGACGGACGACGTGCAGTTCGACGGCGGCGAACGCCAGGCCATTCAAGAGCAAATTGCCGAGCATGCCCTGGAGATGATCGCACGCTATCTGACCACGGCGGCGTAAGGCATGGTCACAGCCTTTCATCCGGTGGTGCGGCCCGCGGCCTTGCGTCCAGGCGATTGCATTGGTCTGGCCGCGCCAGCCAGCGCCTTCAAAGAAGCGGATCTGCAAGTCGGCATCGGCGTGTTGCACGACCTGGGGTATCGCGTGCAGGTCACGCCGCGGGTGCTCGACAAACAGCGCTATCTGGCTGGCAGTGATGCGGCGCGGGTGGCAGAATTGCATGCCCTGTTTGCTGATCCTACCATCCACGCCATCTTCTGCTGTCGTGGTGGCTATGGCGCGCAGCGTCTCCTGCCGTATCTCGACACGGCCCTGATTACGGCCCATCCGAAAATCGTCATGGGCTACAGCGATCTCACCAGCCTGCTCATCTACCTCTACAGCCAGTGTCACCTGGCCACGCTGCACGGCCCGGTGGTGGTCGGTGACATGCGGCCCGGCCTGGCGCCGGAGGTCGTGCAGCAATGGCAGGGTATACTCAGCGGCGATGCGACCATGATGCAGCCGCCTGAGGCGCTTGTAGCACACCTCACGGTCCTACGGGCCGGGGAAGCCGAGGGGCGCTTATTAAGCTGCTGCCTGTCGCTGCTGGTGTGCGCTGTGGGCACGCCGTTTCAGCCCGTGACACGCGACGCAATCCTGTTTCTCGAAGACCGTGGCGAGCGGCTGTACGCCATCGACCGCATGCTCACCTACTTAAAACTGGCCGGAGTCCTAGACGGGGTGCGTGGCCTGGTGTTTGGCCAGATCGAGCGCGTGGTAGTGGATCAGCACCTCCCGTATGGCGTCGAGGAGGTGATCATGGATGTGCTGGGCGATCTGGACATCCCCATCCTGTACGGCTTCCCCGCCGGCCATTGTGCCCAGCCGCTGATTGTGCCCTTTGGCACGCCTGCTGCCATTCGGGCCGGGCGTTTACACTTCTGTGAAGCGCCCGTAGTGCGTGCGAGGAGCTAGCATGCAAGCACTTGAGGCGTGCCTCCAACAGGCCACGACCGATGGCACGGTGCCCGGGGCTGTGGTCTGCGTGGGCTATCGTGGCGAGCTGGTCTGGCAGCAGGCGTACGGCGCCGCTGAGGTGACGCCAACGTCCCGGCCCATGCAATGCGACACGCTGTTTGATATTGCCTCGCTGACCAAGGTCGTCGCCACCACCGCACTGGTGTTATGGGCCCAGCACGAGCGCGTCTGCGGCCTCGATGATACCGTGGTGCGTTGCTACCCGCAGACCCATGGCACGCCGCTTGGTACTACCACCGTGCGTCAACTGCTGGCGCACAGCGGTGGTCTAGGCTCCTGGTGTGCGCTGTACGAGACGCTGTGGCCAGATGGTCCTGGGCTGGGAGCGCAGACCGCTCACCAACCTGCGGAGCGGGCGGGACGCCCGCGTTCCCAGGTGATCCAAGCCATCCTGCAGCAACCGCTGGCCTATACGCCCGGTACGCAGGCGCTGTACAGTGACCTGGGCTTTATCTTGCTGGCCGACATGGTCGAGACCTGCTACCAGCAACCACTCACGCGCCTGTTCGACGAGCGCGTAGGGCAGCCACTGGGACTGCGCAGTACGGGCTATCGGCCTCTCGACGGTCCTGCCCACTCGCAGGAAGCCCCAGCAGCCTACGCGGCAACCGAGCGGTGCCCCTGGCGCCAGCGCGTGCTGGTGGGAGAAGTGCACGACGAAAACGCCTGGGCTATGGGCGGTGTGGCGGGACATGCCGGACTGTTTGCCACTGCTGCCGACCTGTGGCGCTTTGCCCAGGCCTGGCTCGACAGCGCTGCGGGAAAGCGTGACTGGTTGCCGCCGGCGTTGCTGCGTGCCAGTGCCCAGCGCCAGCCCACGCCGCCCGGTACCACCCGCACCCTGGGCTGGGATACGCCCGCACCGGGACACTCCTCGTCCGGCGATTTTTTCAGTGCACAGTCGATCGGGCATCTTGGCTTTACGGGTTGTAGTCTGTGGATCGACCCCCTACAGCAGGTCATTGTCGTGCTGTGTACCAACCGCGTGCATCCTACGCGGCACAACACGGGTATTCGCCGCCTGCGACCCGCCGTTCACAACCACATCATGCGTGCATTAGGAGTTGCCACATCGTGACAGCCATGCCATCACAACACATCCACCTCATCGCCGCCTGCGGCACGGGTATGGGCAGCCTGGCCGGCATGCTCAAAGCCAGCGGACATCACGTCACCGGCTCGGATCAGCATGTCTATCCGCCCATGTCGACGCAACTGGAGGCCCTGGGCATTCCGCTGTATCAAGGATTCAGCGCCGCGCATCTGGAGCCACGCCCAGACCTGGTGATTGTCGGCAACGCCGTGTCGCGCGATAATGCCGAAGCCGTCGCGACGGAGCAGGCTGGTATTCCCGCCATGTCCTTTCCGCAGGCCCTGGCGCATTTTTTCATTCAAGAGCGGCACGCGGTCGTGGTCACCGGCACGCACGGTAAAAGCACCACCACGGCGCTGATTGCCTGGTTCCTCCAGCACGCCGGGTACGAGCCCGGGTTCTTTGTCGGGGCGGTGATGCGCAATATCGACGGCACCTTTGGCTTAGGGCAGGGAGCGCATTTTGTCGTTGAGGGCGATGAATATGACAGCGCCTACTTCGACAAAGGGCCGAAATTTCTGCACTATCGTCCTCGTACGGCTGTTCTCACTTCCCTGGAATTTGACCACGCTGACATCTATCGCGACCTCGACCACGTGCGCTCGGCCTTTGCGCGCTTCGTGCCGCTCCTCCCCACGGATGGCTGCCTGGTGGCCTGCCATGATGCGCCGCATGTGCACAGCCTGCTGGCCACAACGCCGATGAGCGCCCCGGTGCAAACCTATGGCCTCGAGGCGGGCGCCGACTGGCAGGCCGTGTCCTGGCCCACCGATGCGCGTGGCACACATATCACGGTGACGCGGTACGGCCAGCCGTTCGGGACGTTCACCAGCCCGCTGTACGGACCACACAATGTGCAGAACGTTTTAGCCACCATTGCGGTGACCCATCGCCTGGGCCTGTCGCCGGTGCAGATTGCCGCTGGCCTGGCAACCTATGCGCACATCAAACGGCGCTGCGAAGTCCGCGGCGTAGCCCGTGGCGTCACCGTGCTGGATGATTTTGCGCACCATCCCACCGCGGTGCGTGTGACGCTGGAGGGCGTACGTCAGGCCTATCCTGGGGCGCGGCTATGGGCCGTGTTTGAGCCGCGCTCGGCGACAAGTCGGCGTGCCGTGTTTCAGCACGAGTTTGCCGAGGCGTTTCGCGCTGCAGACCACGTGCTCGTCGCGGATGTCTATCAGCACCGCGAGCAGCTGGCCCAGGAGGCGCGCTTTTCGCCGCAGACGCTGGTCGAGACGCTGCGTGCGGCGGGTGTGGGGGCGTGGTTTTACGCCACAACGGAGGACATTGTGCAGCATCTGTGCCGCGAGGCGCAGGCCACCGACGTGGTGGTCGTCATGTCCAACGGCGGGTTTGACAACATCCATCAGCGCGTGCTCACGGCCCTTGAGCAACCTGCTTAAGCGACAAGAAGGAGCTGTGTATGCGCGTGTGCGCCGTTTTGCTCTTCTGCACCGTGCTCGCCCTCGGTACGCCGCTGGGACAGGCCGACGCCGAGCCCTACACCATCCGCTTTACCGATGCCCCGGCGACCGCCACAGCCCTCCAGACGCCGGCCAAGGCCTGGCTCGACCAGCACGGCTGGCAACAGGTGTGGCCACCGACGCTGTTCGGCACGCAGCAAGCGCTGTGGTTCGCCGGCCCGGCCGCAGAGCGCTATCTCCGCGTCTATGCGGACAAGGCCTTTTATATCTTGACGCGTGAGGTCAACCTGGATCCGCAAGCCCTGCCGTGGCTCAGTCTCACCTGGGGTATCGAACGCTTTCCGGCTGGGGCGGCACTCGATCTCTACGGTCGCAACGATCGGGCCATTGTCGTTATGGTATCGTTTGGCGAACGGTTGGGCTCGGGAGGTTTGCTGCCGAGTGTGCCGCGTTCCCTGGCCTTCTTCTGGGGGGAAACGGAGCGCGTTGGTGTGATGTATACGTGCATCCCCGCCCGCGACGGCCCGCCGGACACGCGCCTGCAGTGCAAATACCCGCACGTCAAATACCTCGCCCTGCGGCAGGGGGACGCGGGGAGCGTGCATACCGATCGGGTCAATCTCCTGGAGCATTTCCAGACGCAGTTTCCTGACTATTGGCAGGAGCACCACAAAGCCCCACCCATTGTGGGCATCAGCATTGAGGCCGCTTCAGGGAAAACCCAGAGTATCTCCAGTGCGCGTCTGTATAGACTGCGCTTTAGTACCACGGCAGACTCCCCGGAGAGTCCGCCGACACGTTGAGGACGGCGCACAGCGTCGGAGCAACTATCCAGACACCCGAGGTTTCCGCTATACTGAGGCTCGGATGGCCGCAGATGACCTCTCTGGTGGACCTCTTGAGGGGAGATCGCATGGTGGAAAAATTTTCACGATGGTTCGAGAAAGAGCGTCCGCCCAAGCGCGTGGCGGCGCCACGGCTTTCTGCCTTGCAGCAATCGATTCTGCACTGGCTCCGGAGCGAGCTGCGCCGGCGCCAACGTCTGGGAGAAGCCGACATGGTCCCCTATCCTGACTTGGTGCAGGGCTTGGGGGTGGAGAAGATCTTACTCACGGGTGAAATCCGTGCGTTATTACGGAAAGACCTTCTGAGTGTCACGTTGCCTTCTGGCTCCTGGGTACGCTATGTCAGCTTGACCGACAAAGGAGCGCTGCAGGCCAAAACGCTGGCCGGTCAACAGACGCACGGGCGCCGTCGCACCTAGAGGGCGCAGCGTGTGGGGAGGCAGCAGCACACAGGATCACTCTCAGTTCAGCATGGGGTCGAGCATATGTGGATATGGCGATGTCTGAGTATTCTCGTGATCATGGGATGGGGACAGATTGCAGTCGCACAAACACTTCAGGGAGATTTTAAGACGTGGCGCGTGTTTACCCACACGCGTGCCAAACAACAAGGATGCTATATCACAGGGAGCCCGACCACGCGGACGGGACTCAGTAAACGCCCGGACATTCCGTATCTTATTGTGGCGCATCGCGGCGCGAATCTGGTGGAAGTCAGTGTCTCGGCTGGTTATCCGTATCAAGACCAGAGTACCGTCATCCTGACCGTCGATGCCAAACCGTCGCGCTCCTTCTTCACGAGTGCGAAGACACCGAAAATCGCCTGGGCGCGGAATGCTGCTGATGACAAAGGAACCTTAGACGAGATGCTCCAGGGTGGGAAGATCACGGTGGCTGGGAAGGGACAAGGCAAAATCACCTCAAAGGACACCTACGATCTGCAGGGCTTTAAGGATGCGTATGCCCGCATGCAGGAACGCTGCACTGAGACCAAGAAGGACTTGACAAAGGCCGACGTGAAGCAGGATGCGGCCTCCACGGGCGCCAAGGGTGGGCAGGGCACCGACGCCAAGGCCAGCAAAGCTGCGGGCCCCAAGGCCACCAACCCCAAGGCCACGAAAACTTCGGGCCCCAAGGCGACACAAGCTCCAAGCGCCTCCAAAGAGACAAAAACCCCAGGGAAGTCGCCGGCCAAAGCCACGGTGCAAGCAGGGACAAAGACCAGCGCCCAGAAAGACCCCAAGGCCAGCGGGGCACGTGATGGCAAGACGACGGCGCCATCCAAAACGCAGGATGAGAAAAAGTCACGGCAGTAGTCGCATGGCTGGTGCACATGCCCTCTAGCATGATCCCGACGGTTGTGACACAATACAGGCTGAGAGCCTGTGCGAGGTAGGTGCACTGCGGTGATGTCGACGTACTCCCCCGATTGAAGTAGGGGGACTCTAGGGAAACGTAGAGTCGGTGTCGAGCAGACTCAGTGGCGCAAGCCACTCCGTTCGGTTGGCCATCACACCCTGGGATGCGTGCCAGTCCCAGGCCCTGTGGTCTGTCCGTTAAACAGCAGTCGCGAGTACGACGCAGTGCGGCAGACACGACAAACTTACCGAACCTTGTCGAGGCCAACCTGACTCGAGCAATCGGAGAGACCACATGTCCCCATGTGTCTTCGAGGCATTCCCAAATCCCACTGGAGTGACGCAGCGTGTGTGGGCGCCAGTACGCCAGACGTCCTGCGCCTTCGTGGGATACGTCCCCTGCTCATCAAGGCGATGGGATGGGGGACGCGGCAGATGTGTCGGACCAATGCCTACGGTTTCCCCACGAGCCACCGCGCCCGCCAGAAGCGCTACTTCGGGATGCAGACCGGGGATATCGTGCAAGCGGTTGTGCCCACAGGGAAATATGCCGGTACCTGGATAAACCGCGTCGTCGTCAAGGCGCGTGGCTGGTTTGACCTGGTCATCTATGGCAAAAAGGCCAGTATACATCAGAAGCATTGCACACGGCTCTGGGCTGCCGATGGCTATACGTACACCCTGCCTGCTGGCGCAGGCACCGCCATGTCCTCCCCCCGCTGAAGCGAGGAGTCTCCACGGCGGAATCTTGAAGAGAAAAAAATCTATGGCACAGAACGGTTTTTATCCACTCGCTCGTTTCAAGGTGCTCGATCTCACCCGGGCGCGCGCCGGTCCGACGTGCGTACGGCAATTAGTGGACTGGGGCGCCGAAGCCATCAAGGTCGAAATGCCTGGCGGCCGCGCTGGGGATGGCATGGGGGGCAATCGCAACGGCTTCGACTTCCAGAACCTGCACCGCAACAAACGCAGTCTGACGCTCAATTTGCGGGAGCCTGAAGGCGTAGCCATTTTCAAGCAATTGGCGAAAGACGCCGACATTGTGGTAGAAAACTACCGCGCTGGCGTCAAAAAGCGCCTGGGTATTGACTATGATGCCCTGTATCCAATCAATCAACGCATCGTCTACGGTAGCATCTCCGGCTTTGGGCAGACCGGTCCCTACCGCGACCGCCCTGGCGTGGATCAGATTGCCCAGGGGATGGGTGGTTTGATGTCGATCACTGGGCTGCCAGGGCAAGGACCGGTACGCGTCGGTATCCCGATTGCCGACCTGTGTTCGGGGATTTTTCTGGCGCAGGGTATTTTAGTGGCGCTGTTGGAGCGCGAAGTCACTGGGCAAGGCAAATGGGTGCATACCTCATTGCTCGAAGCCATGCTCTCCATGCTCGACTTCCAGGCCTCACGCTGGCTGATGGCGGGAGAAGTGGCCCCCCAGGCGGGCAATAATCATCCCACCGGCATTCCCACCGGCGTGTTTGAGACCAAGGATGGGCATATCAACATCGCTGCCAGTGGTGATGACATCTACGGGCGCCTGTGCCACGCCATGCAGCGCGAGGATCTCATCACGGATGAGCGTTTTGCCACGTCCAGAGCGCGCTCGAAAAATCGGGACGAGATTATGGACGTCATCATGCCCGTGACGCGGCAGAAAACCAGCGCCGAGTGGATTACCTTGCTCAACGATGCTGGTGTGCCATGCGGGCCTATTTATCACATCAATGAATCGTTTGCCGATCCGCAGGTGCAACACCTGGAAATGGCCCAGCCGGTGCATTCAAAGGCCCTGGGCGATCTCACCATTCTGGGGCATCCAGTGTCGTGGGGGGATAAACGTCTCCCACTGCGCAGTGCGGCCCCTGACTTGGGTGAACACAATGAGGAGATCCTCACTTCCCTGGGGTACACCACGGCGCAGATCGCTGATCTGTCCCAACGTGGCGTGATTTAGTGGCGCGTTGCCACCACCCCTCGCCAGTCAAAATTGGGGCGACCAGCCGGGTCGCCCCGACGTGGCAGGGACTGGAGCAGGCTGGAGGCAGAGGCGGCCATGCCCCGTCGCCCCTCCCCCACAGCGCGCCTGGTCCTCGACAGCAAGGTCAAGCATGATTCAAGCCATTCTCTGCGATTTTGATTTTACCCTGGCGGATTCTTCTCCAGGGATTGTGGCGTGTGCCAATGCGGCGCTCCGGGACTTAGGACTGCCTGAAGCCCCAGGGGAGCATATCCGCACGACCATTGGCCTATCCTTAGCCCGGACCTTCGTCCAGCTGACGGGCTGCGACGATCCAGCCCTCGCTGTCGCTTTTACCGAGCGCTTTGTGACCCACGCGGACCACGTCATGCATGGGCTCACGACGCTCTACCCCTGGGTGGTCGAGACGGTCTGGGCGCTCCGGGCACAGTCGTGTCGCCTGGGGATTGTGTCGTCCAAATATCGCTACCGCATTGAGCGGGTGCTGGCTGAACACGGTTTAGCCCCACACTTCGAAGTCGTTGTCGGGGGGGAAGATGTGACGCAGCCCAAGCCACATCCCGCCGGACTGCACCTAGCCGTCCAGCGTTTCGGCTTGGCGACGACAGACGTACTCTATGTCGGGGATCATCCCGTCGATGCCCAAGCGGCGAGCAGCGCGGGCGTCCCCTTTATGGCGGTGCTTACGGGCACCTCGGAGCGGGCAAGTTTTGCCCCGTACCCTGTGCAGCGTTTTCTCGCCGATTTCTCGCACGTCCCGCACCAGCTTCCAGCGCTTGACAGCACCCCGCGCACAGCCTAGCATACCATCGTGTCAGGTAAGATGCTTCCAGACCTGTGCCCCAGGGTAGAGGTCGTCGCGCCCTCAGCGTGCTTCCCATTTCCTCAACGAGGTACCCGGCATGAAACTGGTATTTTTTAATGACTTCACCCTCGGTGTGGTCCGTGGTGACAGCGTGGTCGATATCTCGGCAGCGACCAGCGATCTGGTCCACACGTCCCCCCAAGACCTGCTTAATCGCCTGATTGTGAACTTTGCCCAGTACAAGGGGCGTTTGGAGGCCGCTGCCCAGCAAGGCCCCGGCATCCCCCTGGCGCAGGTGCGTTTGCGGGCTCCCGTGCCCAAACCCACTGACATTGTGGCCATGGCCGTCAATTACATGGAAGATGGGACGCGGTCGGAGCCCGCGCCGCGCAATGCCTTCCACAAAGCCCCGAGCTCGGTGATCGGCGATGGGGATACGATTATTTTGCCCGACGTCCCGGCCTCGATCTTTGAACATGAGGCGGAACTGGCACTGGTGATTAGCAAACGCGCGTCGCATGTTCCAGCCGCGCAGGCCTATGAGTATATCTTTGGCTATATGAATTTCATTGATGTGTCCGCGCGTGGTCTCAAACCAGAAAACAACTCGTTCTTCCAAATGAAATCGCGGGAGACGTTTGCACCTCTCGGGCCGTGGCTCGTGACCGCCGACGAGATCGCCGACCCGCTGCAGTTGCCGGTGCGTCTATGGGTCAATGGCGATCTGAAGCAAAATTTTCACACGAGTGATATGGCGCACAAAATCCCCCAGGTCATCGAATGGATCACCTCTATCCACACGCTGGAACCGGGCGATGTCATTGCCACGGGGACGAACCACCGCGGCCTGAGTGCCTTACAAGATGGCGACAGCGTCGAGATCGACATTGCCGGCCTGGGACGGCTGCATGTCAACGTGCGGGATGACTTGAAACGGACCTGGCCGCGTGAGACACGCCTAGAGCGCGCCAACAAGGGCCTCAGTGGGACGGTACCACAGAGCACAGGCAAGTATGCCTAGCGTGCCACCACCAGCAAAGCAAGTTTTTTACTTGACTGACTTACCGCAGGAATGCTAGGGTAGCACAGCCTAGCATTCCTGCTGTGCAACACGCCTCAGCATGGAGGGCCTCGATGCGGATAGCAGGGCTGAGGAGACGATATACACGCTGCATGGTGTATACAAGCTTCGCGTGTGGCATGGTGCTTGGTGGGTGTGCCCTGCCGGTGATGCTGGCGCCAACGCTGCTTGACTCTGATGTCCAGACACGCCTCACGGCCCTTGCCGCGTGCGTGAGCCGCTCACAACAGATGGTGACCAGTGCCTTGGACGCTGGGGTGAGTGCGGGACCGCTCGCCCCCGCCAATAGCCGTATCGCGGACGCGCAGGATATGTTGGAGACCGCGCAACACCTGCTCCAGCAGCAACACCTGCCGGAAGCCGATGCCTGGGCCGTGCAGGGCCTGACTGCGTGTGAAGGTATCGCGCAGATGGTCGCCAAGGCCTGCCAGCATGCGGCGGAGCGTAAGGCACAGACCAGGCGGAGCAGTGAAGCAGAGGGACGGGTGGTGCAGATTGCCGCCTGTCTTGATGGCACTCGCTCCATCGTAGAGCAGGCGCAAACAGCTGCTGTGGAGACGGCGGAGGCGCAGTCTGCACTGAGCGCCTTCGAGAGTGCGGCAGCGGCTCTTGCCCACGCCCGCGTGGCGCTCGCTGCGCATGATCCCGAGACAGCATGGGAGTATTTGGATATGGCGGCCACGGATTGCCAGCTCGCGCAAGTGGCTGGGACGCAGGCGACCGTCACTGCCCCGCTCTCCAGAGTCCCGGCACGCCGCAGTCCGTGAGGACAGCGCAGAGGCGGAGAGGAAGAACCAAATAGCCTGGGTGCATGGGGACAACGAGCACACTCTCTATGCCTTCCTCGATGTGCTTGCGCAAGCAGTGTGAGTCTGCGTCTGTGTCATAGAGGTGTGCGTATGGAGATGGCTGGCTTTCGTTCAGGGATTGTGACGATCATCGGCGCCCCCAATGTGGGGAAATCGACCTTGCTTAACGCCATCATGGGTACGAAACTGGCCATCGTGACCCCCAAGCCACAAACCACCCGCAATCGTATCCTGGGGGTCAAAAATGTGCCGCAAGGTCAGCTGGTGTTCCTCGACACTCCTGGCATCCATATGCCACGGACCAAGCTCAATCACTACATGATGCAGGCCGTGACCGAGGCCCTCAGCGATCCGCAGGTGGTCCTGTATATGACGGACGTCAGCCGGGCACCCTATCCCGATCTGGCCTTCTTACAGCGCACGGTCGGGCACCTGAAGCTGCCGATTTTTTGGGTACTCAACAAGATCGATCTCATCGAGCGCCAACAATTGTTGCCGTTGATTGCCGGGTATGCCGATCGGGAGGCGTTTGCCGAAATTCTGCCGTTGGCGGCGCGTCAGGGTGAAGGGGTGGAACACCTGCTGACGTATGTGTTACAGCACATGCCGGAAGGACCACGCTACTTCCCCGATGACATACCCACAGACCGCGATGAGCGTTTCTTTATTGCCGAGCTGATCCGTGAACAAGCCATGCTGCGCACCCATGAAGAGGTACCGTATGCGATTGCCGTCGACGTGGAATCTGTCCAGGAGCGTCATGACGGCAGTGTAGAAATTGACGCGGCGTTCTTGGTTGAGAAAGACTCTCAGAAGGGTATTCTGGTCGGGCAACATGGTCGGATGATTAAAGAGCTGGGTATCCACGCGCGTGAGGCCATTACGCGTTTGTTACATTGTCCGGTGCATCTACGCCTCATTGTGCGTGTGAAGAAAAACTGGCGCGAGCACGAGGCAACCTTGCGCGATCTCGGCTTCAAAGACATCTAAGCCGTCGCAGGTGTCCTGCCCCAGAGCCTATGGGCAGCGCTTGCCTGGAGTGACCTGTGGCTCTTTATCACAGTGCCGCGTTTGTGTTGCACACCTATAAACTGGGTGACGCCGACCAAATTGTCGTCCTGTTTACGCAGGAGTTTGGCAAGCTCCGGGTGGTGGCGCGCCGCAGCCACAGCCCGCGGCGCTCTACCGCTGGTTACTATCAGCCCTTGCTGTTACTCAACGCGATCGTCTACGGGCGTCCGGGGCAGGCGCTCTACCGCATGCACAGCGTTGATCTCGTCCAGGCGTTTCGGCCCTTGCACGAGGATTTTCTGTTACTACGTTCCGGCTTGTATATGACGGAGCTGATTGATGTAGCGACGCAGGAGCGTGCGCCGGTTCCTGAACTCTTTACGTTGTTGCAAGAGACGCTGCAGCACTTGACGCAGACCGCGACGCCACGCATGTTGTTGCGCCTCTTTGAACTCCGTCTCCTGACCGTCCTGGGGTATACCCCACAGCTGGTGCACTGTGTGCAATGCACCCGGAACCTGGAAGCCCAGGCCCAGACCTTTAGTCCGCGTCTGGGTGGTTTGCTCTGTCTGCGCTGTGGGCCCACAGTGCCGCACACCTCGGTGGTCAGTCTTGTGGCGTTGCAATTCCTACGGCACGCCCTCGAGAGTGGCACTACCATGGGAATACAGCCAGAGCCGAGTGTCATGGTACAACAGGAACTTGAATGCCTTCTACATGGACATTTGACCTCCTGCCTGGGCCGTGAGTTGAAATCGTATGCGTTTTTACACCTGTAATAGCAGGTTGGTAGATTCTGGACGTAATTTCGTGTTGCTGAGTAGATACCCTGGTGGGATAGAGATAGAAGCGGTGGACTCTATACGCGCCACAGAGGTTGTCCCCATTGACCTTGACGGCTTCATCGTCTATCTTCTCTCACAGACAGCATGGTGCTTATCCCGCGCGGGACATCACCTCGGGGACTCGGCACACTGGGCAGCTCTCTAGTGTACGCAGAGTGCCCGGATTGAGAGAGAGAGGAAGTCGCGTGGACGTGTATAAAGCCGCAGTGGCTCGGTGTCTGGTGGAACCTCTAGGGCAAACCCTGGAGGAGATTGTGCCATTGTTGCGTACTCCACCTGAACAGTCATGGGGCGATTATACCTTCCCATGCTTCACGCTGGCGAAAACCTGGCGTCAGGCCCCACCACAGGTGGCCACGCAGCTGGCCGCCAGCATTACCGTCTGTGCGCCGATTGCCGAGGTCAGAGCGCAGGGCCCGTACCTGAATTTTACCGTAGACGATCGTTGCCTGGCCCGTGATGTCTTACAGCAGATTCTGAGTGCTGGGGAGCAGTATGGGCACGGGGAGGAAGGGCGTGGGAAGAAAGCCGTCATCGATTACTCGAGCCCGAATATCGCCAAAGAGTTAGCCTTTCACCATATTCGCTCCACGATGATCGGGCATGCGCTGACGCAGATCTTACACGCCCGTGGCTATACCGTCGAAGGCGACAACCATCTGGGGGATTGGGGGACGCCGTTTGGCCTCCTCATCGCGGCCTACAACCGTTTTGGTTGGGACGAACAGGCAGCGGTGGAAGATATCGTGCAGCTCAATGCGCTCTATGTGCGTGCGAGCCAGACGGCGAAACAGGAGCCGGCCTTTGCCGAAGAAGGCCGACGCTGGTTCCAACGGCTGGAAGGCGGCGATCCAGAGGCACGTCAGCGTTGGAGCTGGTTTGTCGAGGTCTCCCGCGCCGAATTTCAGAAAGTCTATGACCTCCTCGGGGTTTCCTTTGACCATACGCTGGGGGAATCCTTCTTTGAACCGTACATGGCAGATGCGGTGCACGAGCTGCAGACCAAGGGTCTGGTGACGGAGAGTCAGGGGGCCTTAGTGGTGGACCTCTCAGCCTACGACATGCCGCCTTTTTTGCTGCACAAACAAGACGGCACCACACTGTATAGCACCCGCGATCTCGCGACGGTACTGTACCGTCAGCGCCAGTGGGGCTTTGACACATGTCTCTATGTGGTCGATATGGGGCAGAGTCTGCACTTTGCCCAGCTCTTCAAAGTGCTCGCTCTGGCGGGATTTCCCTGGGCCCCGCACTGTCATCATATCCCCTTTGGCCTGGTGCTCACCAAGAATCCTGCCACCGGCAAATGGGAGAAAGGTTCTACCCGGCAAGGAAATGCCTCGTTGCTCAAAACGGTCTTAGAAGATGCGATTGCCATGGCGCGTGAGAAAATTGCCGCCAGTAATCCGACGCTACCGGATGCCGAGGCGGTGGCCCGCCAGGTGGGCGTGGGAGCCATTGTCTTTAATGATCTGAAAAATCGGCGCACACGTGATGTCAAATTTGATCTGGAAACGATTCTGAATCCGTATGGCGAGACGGGCCCCTACATGCAGTACACCCATGCGCGTTGTGTCAGCGTCCTCGCAGCCGCGCCGATGGCACCGGGGAGCGCCGCGGTTGATTACGGCCTGCTGCGTGAGCCTGAAGAACGGGCCTTGGTGCGGAAACTCGCGGCGTATCCGACGGCAGTGGCCGAGGCGGCGCAGGAGTGGGAGCCCTCGGTCGTGGCGCAGTATCTGCTGGGCATTGCTGCAGATTTTAATAGTTATTGGACGCGGGGGAATAAAGACCGCACCGTACGTATTCTGCAACCGGCGGAACCTGCATTGACCGAAGCGCGGGTGACGTTGACGGCGGCTGTACGGAGCGTCTTGTCTCATGGGTTGCAATTGCTTGGCGTACCAACTCCAGACGCCATGTAAGGGACGGTTGCGAGCGCGGGCGTAGGCCACAGATGGAATAGACCATGACAGCAAATAGCATACGGCAGAGATACACCGGTGGGCTGACGTTAAGCCAATTGCATATTGGTTTGGCCTTGGGTTTGGCGCTGATTGTCTGCGTGACGGCTTTTGGGGGCGGTGTCATCGTTGGCATGTGGTATAAAGCCAGCGAGCAACATAGCCCGATTAGTATGACCGCCAATGTCCCCAGCCCTGAGCCACTGGTGTCCAGCCCTGAAGCGGCACCGCCGCGTGCCGAAGGGCAGGCTCCCGTAACGTTCTACAATACCTTGACGAACAATAACGTGGCCTATGCTCCACTGACTCCGCCGCCACATGCTGCCGCACCCAGCACACCGGGGAAGCCCAAGGCCACGATCCCCCCAGTGGCTGCGGCCCCTGTGAGTACGCCCGAGAGCCTCAAAGCTGTGCCGATTGCCCCGCCTGCGGGTGCCCCAAAAGCTGAGGCGCCCAGCACTGGACAGGCGATGGTTCCTCCGGCGACGCCGGTACCGGCGTCGCCTCTCGTGGCGATGGCGCAACCCACACCGCCCTCGGCTCCCAAAGCAGGGCGCAGTCCGGGAAGCAGTCCGGGAAGCAGTCCGGGAAGCAGTCCGGGAAGCGGCCCGTCGTCCAAACCCAAGGTGGTGGCTCCGGCTGCCAAAGCGGTGGTGGCACAGGCTCCTGCCGCCGCCCCAGCGCAGAAAACGAAAACGGTGGTGGCACAGGCCTCTGTCGCCGCCCCAGCGCAGAAAACGAAAACGGTGGTGGCACAGGCCTCTGTCGCCGCCCCAGCGCAGAAAACGAAAACGGTAGTCGCGCAGGGTCCTGCGCCTGCCCTCGCGGAGAAAACGAAAGTGCTGGTCGCACAGGCCTCGGTAGCCACCCCAGCGCAGAAAACCCCGGAAGTCCAGAAGCCGGTTCCCCCGGTGCGCCAGCCGGTCCAAGAGCCGTCAGCGCCACGCGTGGCCCCGGCTGCAGAGACCAAGACCGCGAAGGCGACACCCAAACAAGATTTTAGTGTCCAAGTCGGCAGTTTTGGGAGTTCTGAACAGGCAGAGAAGTTGCGCTCAAAACTGTCAGACAAAGGCTATCCAGCCCGGATGCAGCTCTCGTCAGTGCCCGGGCAGGGTTTACGGTATCGTGTCCGTGTCGGGAGTTATGCCGAACGGACTGCGGCTCACCAATCGGCCCAGCACCTGACAGTGCAGGAGCAAGTGCCGGCAATCGTGGCGGGAAAAGATTGAGGAACTGAGGGGCGCCATGCAAAAATTTGCACGTATTGACCGTTTACCACCGTATGTGTTTGCTATTGTCGATGAACTCAAAATGCAGGCGCGGCACGCTGGCGATGATATCGTCGATTTTGGCATGGGTAATCCCGATAATCCGCCACCGCAGCCGATTATCGACAAGCTCTGCGAGGCAGCCAAAAGTCCCAAGAACCATCGCTACTCGGCCTCACGAGGTGTGCCGAAACTCCGCGAGGCCATTGCGAACTACTATCAGCGCCGTTTTGGTGTGGAACTGGACCCTGAGAACGAAGTCGTGACGACGATTGGCGTCAAAGAAGGCTTTTCGCATCTGATGTGGGCCATCGTCAACCCGGGTGACGTGGTCATGATCCCGACCCCAGCCTATCCCATCCACATCTATGGCCCAGTGTTTGCCAACGGTGATGCCTTGCATGTCCCCTTCGGCGACCCCACCCAATTGTTGCACAATATCCAGGTGGCCTATAAGCAGCACCAGCCCCGTCCGAAACTGTTAGTGCTCAATTTTCCGCATAACCCGACGACGAGTTGTGTCGATATTGACTTCTTCCAACAGATCGTTGATTTTGCGCGTGAGGAAGGGCTGTTGGTGGTCCACGACTTTGCCTATGCGGATCTGGTGTTCGACGGCTATCAGGCGCCTAGTTTTCTGCAAGTCCCTGGTGCCAAAGAAGTTGGTGTGGAATTCTTCTCCATGTCGAAGAGTTTTAATATGCCCGGTTGGCGGGTCGGCTTCGCCGTCGGGAACCCGACGCTCGTTGGCGCCTTGCGGAAAATGAAGAGTTATCTCGATTACGGTATCTTTCAGCCATTACAGATCGCCAGTATCATGGCGCTCAATGAGCTGGGACACGAAGTGGATGGCATCTGTAACATGTACCAGCAGCGGCGTGATGTCCTCGTCCAAGGGCTCCAACGACTCGGCTGGCCCGTGCAAGTCCCCAAAGGCACCATGTTTGTCTGGGCCCCTATCCCCGAGCCGTACCGGGCGATGGGCTCTCTGGAATTTACCAAGCATGTGCTCAAAGAAGCGAAAGTCGCGGTCGCGCCAGGCATTGGCTTTGGTGAAGGCGGCGATCAGCACGTGCGTTTTGCGCTCATCGAGAACGCCCATCGGACACGTCAGGCCCTACGCGGGCTGCGCCGCTTGTTCACGTAGCGCGAGGAACACGTCACGCATGCAGACCATTCATGTCGGTCTTATCGGTCTGGGCACGGTGGGCACCGGAGTGGTGCAGATTCTCCAGCAGCAGGCGGACCTTATTGCCGGACGTCTGGGAGCCCGTTTGGTGCTCAAACGCGTCGCCACGCGGCATCCTGAGCGAGCCCGGGCGGTCCAGCTTCCCGCGGCGCAGCTCACGGGCGACGCCATGGAGGTGTTGCAGGATCCTGAGATTGCCATTGTGGTCGAACTCATTGGCGGTTACGAACCGGCACGCACCTATCTGCTCACCGCCTTGCAGCAGGGCAAGCACGTGGTCACGGCCAATAAAGCCCTCCTGGCACGACACGGACGCGAACTCTTCCAGACCGCGACGGCGCTGCGGCGTGATATTGGCTTTGAAGCGAGTGTGGGGGGAGGCATTCCCATTATCCGCACGATCAAAGAAGGCTTTGTGGCCAATCAGTTTCTGTCGATCTCGTGTATCATCAACGGCACCACCAATTATATCTTGAGCAAGATGAGCGATCAGGGCCAGGACTTCCAGGATGTGCTGCGGGAAGCGCAGGCCCTGGGGTACGCCGAAGCTGATCCCAGTTTTGACGTGGACGGTATTGATGCGGCGCAGAAAATTGCCCTGCTCGCCTCGTTGGCCTTTGGGTCATGGGTGCCCTCTGAGGCCATCTACACGGAAGGCATCACGGGGGTGAGTCAGCTCGATATCGCCTACGCCCGCGAACTGGGGTACCGCGTCAAGCTCTTAGCCATGGCCAAGATGGCCGGGAGCCATTTGGATGTGCGTGTGCACCCAGCGCTAGTGGCGGCTGATAGCTGGCTGGCCAACATCAACGGGGTCTACAACGCCATCTCCCTGCGTGGCGACAAGGTGGGTCGCAACATGCTCATCGGCCGCGGGGCCGGCGCTTTGCCGACGGGCAGTGCCGTGGTGGGCGATGTCGTGGATGTGGCGCGCAATATCCTGCACGACAGCAGTGGACGCGTACCACCCCAGGCCTACCAGGATCACAGCCTACAGGATGTGCCTCTCCAGGACATGGATGAGGTGGTGTGTAAGTACTATCTGCGCTTTCAAGTTGCGGATCAGCCGCGCGTCTTGGCCGCGATTGCCGGCATCCTGGGCGAGCATGCCATCAGCCTGGAATCGGTGCTGCAGAAGGGGCGTGAGCATGTCCCGGGCGCGCCGGTCTCGGTGGTGATGATGACCCACGAGGCCCGTGAACGCAGTATCCGCAAAGCCTTACTGGCGATTGCGACTCTCCCCACGATCTTGGGGAAGACGATGCGACTGCGCGTGGAAGAGACGGAGGAAGAGTAGAGCGCCTGTACATGCACCAGCAGACGCTATAGGCCTTGCGTATCTAGTGCCGCCCCGGCTGAGCCGCGATATAGCGCTGCACCGTCGCCTCCGAGACCTGGCCGCTGCTGCCAATATAGTAGCTCCGACTCCACAACGACGGCAGTTGCGAGCGCAGGTGCCGAAACTCCTGCCGCAGCACTCGCGAGGTCGCGCCCTTGAACTGGGCGGCTAACTTCGCCGGGGCCAGTCCCGGATCACTCTCGACCACTATGTGCACGTGATCGGGCCTCACTGTCAGGGCGTGGATGGTAGCCTTGAGGACTGCGGCTTGCTCATACACCAGTGCCTGCAGGCGTTCCGCCACCGCGCCCACCAGGACCGGTTTGCGGTACTTCGGGCAAAAGACAAGGTGATATTGCAGAGAGAAAACCGCGCCAGCGTTGCGTGCATATCCGTGATGTTCCATACGGCCAGTATACCACGGTGTCTGCTTAACAACAACGATCTAACACAGAAAGGCCAGGGGGAACAGCTGTCCTGTTGAGGCAGGACGCGCATGCCGCTGTTGCCTGCAAGTAACAGTCCCCTGCGCGGATTTTTATGGGTGTTGTGGTCCAGAAATATGGTGGGACATCGGTCGGCAGTATCGAGCGCATTCGCGCCGTGGCCTTGCGCGTGCAGCGTACTTGCCAGGCCGGGCATCAGGTGGTCGTCGTGGTCTCGGCGATGTCCGGGGAAACCGACCGGCTGCTGCGCTTAGCATCGGACGTCGCGACAGCACCGGCGGCACGTGAGCTGGACACACTCCTGGCCACGGGAGAAATGGTGTCGATTGCCCTGGTGGCGATGGCCTTGCAAGCCCTCGGGTGCCCAGCAGAATCGTTGACGGGGTCACAGGGCGGTATTCTCACGGACCGCGCGCACACTCAGGCGCGCATCAAGCAGATTCTCCCCAGTCGTCTCGAACAGGCTCTGGCGGCGGGTGTCATCCCCGTGGTGGCGGGTTTTCAGGGGATGAGTGAAGACGATGATTTTACTACGCTGGGGCGTGGGGGCTCGGATCTCACGGCAGTGGCCTTGGCCGCAGCCCTCCGGGCAGATCTCTGTGAGATTTATACGGATGTGGAGGGGGTCTATAGCGCTGACCCCAATGTCGTGCCGCAGGCCCGGCGTCTGGAGCGCATCTCGTATGACGAGATGCTCGAAATGGCGCGTTTAGGGGCCAAGGTGTTGCAAGCACGCTCGGTGGAATTCGCCAAAAAGTACAATGTACCCATTGTGGTCAAATCGTCGTTTACCGAGGGGAGTGGAACGTTGGTGACGCGACCGGATCAGGACATGGAGCAAGTGGTGGTGGCAGGGGTCACTTCAGATAGGAATCAGGCCAAGATCACGCTGACGCGCCTGCCAGATCGCCCTGGGATTGCGGCCAACCTCTTCGGACGTATCGCTGCCGCGCACATTGTCATCGACATGATTATTCAAAACGCCAGCGAAGGGGGGTTGACCGATATTTCGTTCACTGTGCCGCGTTCCGATGCCCAGCAAGCCCTGGAGCTGGCGCGGCTGAGTCTGGCCGACCTCGGTGCGAATGAAGCGACCTTGCAGACCGATATCGCCAAAGTCTCGATTGTCGGCGCTGGCATGCAAAGCCACGCCGGTGTGGCAGCACGCATGTTCGAGGCCCTAGCCGCCGAAAAAATTAATATCCTCATGATCAGCACTTCAGAGATCAAAATTTCCTGCGTCATTGACGAGAAATACACCAAACTCGCTGTACGGGTCTTACACCATGCCTTCGCGCTGGACCACGAAAGTGCCGGATGACCGTACACCGCCCTGAGCCCCGCGTCGATCTCTCGCCTGTCAACTACCGCCAGAGAGCGCGGCTTGCCAAGACGAGCAAGCCAGTCAAAATGGGCATCTCGGCACTGTACCTACCCTACATGCCGTCCGCGGCCGGCGCGGCGCGTGGGGACCAGAGGGGGACACCCCCTCTGGACTCCCCCGAAGACAGAGGTCCAGAGGGGACAGAGCCCAGAGCACAAAGTCATGGGGGGCCCGCCAACGCCACGCGGAAGCCAATGTTGAGGTCGACGAAGCGCGCGACGCTCCAGTTGCGCCGGGCGCAGCGCACGTCCTGACGATCGAGCCAGAAGGCGCCACCCCGCAGGACGCGGGACATATCGTCTGCAGCTTGCAATTGCTCGCGCCCATCGTCGGAGCGGTAAGGATAGGCGAAGGTCATCTTGTCGTAAGACGGTCCCCAGATACTCCGAGTCCATTCCCACACATTGCCACTCATGTCTTCCAGACCATACGGGCTCGCCCCGCCGGGAAAGCACCCCACGGGACTTGTCCCACCAATCTGCGTGTCATTGTAGTTGGCCCGGTTCGGATCCGGCGCCTCACCCCACGGATAGCGCCGTCCATCCGCACCGCGTGCTGCCTTCTCCCACTCCGCCTCGCTGGGCAGCGTCACCGCCCAGCCCTCATGCCGCAGCAAGTACGCCAGCGGCTCCGGCGTCCCGGACCACTCGCGTAGCCGGGCGGTGAGCCAGTCACAGTAGGCCAGCGCGTCGTGCCAGCTCACCCACATCACCGGGTGATTGGCCAGGCCCTGCAGGCTGTCGGCATCCCGTGGCGTATGACCACTCGCCTGTACAAAGGCGCGCCATTGCGCCACCGTCACCGGATAGCGCGCCAGATAATACGCCGGCAGCACCACCTCGTGCTGCGGCTGTTCATTCTCATACGCCTCGGCATCCTGCCCCGGATCACTGCCCATGCGAAACGGCCCCGCCGGAATCTCCACCCACCCCAGCAGCGGCTCAGCCGGCAAGGACCAGGCCTCGGCCCGAAAACGCGGGTCACCCAGAGATCCCAGCGTGCTTCCCGCTGCCGCCCGCTGCACCGGCGGCAAAGCGCTGCTGCGCAACAGCGTCACCAGGCGCTGCTGCACGCGTGCCACCAGATCACGCCCCAGGACACCCCGGGCGCGGTGCGGCCCCATTTCCAAGAGCACCTCACCCGCAAGAGCCGCCTAGCGCCGTCCTACTTCGGTCTCCAGTGCTTGTACCGGGCACAGTTCCCCCACCAGGGCCAGCGGTCGGTCCGTCTCCCCGCTCACATGCACCAGACGCCCCACCGCCAGCAGCACCGCCTCGCGCCACAGCGGCCCCTCGGCACTCAGGCGCGCCGCCTCCTGGGCAAAATCAGCCTGGACCGCGAGCGCTGCCCCGGCCAGATATTCTTGAAACGTGCGATGTGGAAAGGCGTAGACCTCGGGGGCGCGCTCCAGCAGCAATCCGGCGCGTAGCGTCATGGCTTCCAGCACCTGACGCGCCCAGTCCAGGCTCGTCTGCGGGTGCAGCGCAGCCAGGGCTTCGAGGAGCGGCCACTTGCCGATGTCGGCCACCGCCTCGCCCGCTCCGCTGGCGCCGTGGGCCGCAAAGGCCAGGCGCCACAGCACGCCGCGCAGGTCCGTATCGGCGCACTCCGCCTGGGCCAGCAAGGCGCGTAGACGCGGCGCCGGACCATCACGTCCGACTTTCAATTCTTCCCAGTGCCAGAGTAAAAAATGCACCGTCTCTTCATACAGCAAGGCGCGCGCTTCCGGCAGTCGGTTGCGGTGCGTATGCACCAGGGCCATGACGGTGAGCAACAGCGGATTCGGCGCCAGGCGCCACAGGTCTGGACGACGCACGGCCTGCTGCAAGCGCTGCGCTAGCCCGCTGGCCTCGTCCGCTGTGAGGATCTGGACCCGCCTCAGCTCGGCGTACCAGGCCGCGATAAAAGCGTCGATGTGCTGTGCGGTAAACGGTGCCAGGGTAAAATCCGGCAAATCAGGAAGGCGCCCGGCGGCGTCCTGGTAGGCCAGGGTGCGGCAGGTGATGATCACCCGGCTACGGTAATAGCGCCGCGCCCCAGCCAGCACTGCCTCACGCACCAGCAGGCGCTCCTCCCGGGTGGGAATTTCGTCCAGTCCATCGAGCAGCAACACCGCCTGCCCATCATTCAGGGCCTGTGCCAGGATGTCGGCCACGCCCTCCAGCTTCTCAGCAGCCAGCCGCGTGACGAGGAAATCCCACAGGTGGCTGACGGTCGGCTGTTGCACCCCAGTATGCACCAGCCAGCGCGCCAGATCGCGCAGCACGATCATGATCGGCACCCACGGGGCCTGCGCCACCGGCCAGCCCGGCAGCGCGGGCGACGGGGCACCCTGGCCCTGCGCCAGCGGGGTGGCGAGACGCAGGGCCAGGTGATTGAGGAAGGTGGATTTCCCCGAGCCCGGATCGCCCAGTAGCACCACCTGCGGATGCGCGCTCACCGCTTCCAGAGCGCTCAAGGGCGCACGCTCTTCTTCCCGTAAGCGCTCCGCCTGGTGCTGACCCACCTGGCTGTCCATGGCGTCGGCACGCGGCTTCTGAGCGGTAGTTTGCAGGGCGATGTACACCTGTGCCAACTCCAAACGCCGCTGGCTGGCCTGTGGGTCGCTGTGCTGGATGTCTACCCCGCGCAGCGGCAAGTGCTGGCACTGCGCCACGAGCATCTGGCCATAGGCTGTCAGCAGCGCGCTGGTGTCGCGTGCCGCCGGGCTGGTGTGCACGATGGCATGGTCGCCCGTGACCACGATACTGTGCGCCACCGAGCCCCGCACGCTGACGCCACGTGCGCCCGTGGCCATCGCTGCCGGGCCCTGGGCAACGGCACCGACCCCTGTATGGGTGATACGCCAACGCTGCAGCCAGTCGCGGACGCGGGTGAACATAAGATGCTCCTTCTTGGGGAGAAGTGGTCAGTGGTTCGTAGGAGGTTGTCGCAGCTCTCCTCATCGAGAGCAAGCTCATTGCTGCTCCGTAGACTTGCCCCACCAAGCACCAACCACTACGGAGTGCTCAAGAAAGTCTGTGGGGTCAGGATCGGAATGCCACAAAACGGATGCAACACCAACAGATCCTCATCCCCGCTGACAATATGCGTCGCCTGGCCGCTGAGGGCGAGCTCAAGAAATTTGTTGTCCTTGGGATCACGGCAGTCGGTCACCAAGTGCGCGATTTCAACCCACTCCGCGTCTCGCACTAAGGTAGTCAGAAAGGCCAGACGTTCGTCTGCACGCACATAGGCATCGAAACGGGGGCGGCGGAGGACATCGTGCAGCTCCACAACTGTCGCGGACGAAATGAGCATTGTGCCATACTCCAGTACCTGATCTAACGCTTGACGCGGTATAGAACGTGGCAACAGCACAGCGCTCATCACCACGTTGGTATCCAACACCACACGTCCGTCACTCGTCACGCAGCAGCTCCTCCAAGATTTCTGGGGTCAGCCCCCGGACCTCGGCGCGTGCACCGATTTCGTCCATGACCATCTTGAGCGACTTACCTTGTGAGGCGTTCAGCTCTTGTAACCAGAGATGCCGCAGTAGTTGGCGCTTCCGTTGCCCTTCTGGGGAAGCCGTAGCCAATGCCTGTGCCACCTCGGATGCTCCGTGAGCCGTGATGATCGTATTCCCATGCGCCTCCCCGCCAATGGCCACGCCGCGTTCCCCCGCCGCCACAGCTCCCGGTCCCTGCGCGACGGCTCCAGAACCATGGACCTGGGCCGAGAAACTTGCCGCACGCCCCTGTTGCGCCAACTCCTGCTGGAGCGTGGCGTCAAACCAAGCGTGTTGCTCCGGCGGAAGCGCCTGCCGCGCCTGCGCCAGGGCATCCAGATGGTGCAGCACGGCTTCCAGCTCCGTCCCGAGGGCCGGATCGGCCGGCAGCGCGGTGCTGAGCTGCCGGGCCGCGTCGGCTTCGTCTTGCCAGCTCTGCAAGCGATTCGCTAGCAGATTGCCCCCAACGCCGGCCAAGACGGCGCCCAGGGCGGTGAGGGCCTGCCAGTCCCCGGTCTGCGCCGCCGCCGCCACCGGCCACAAAGCCATGGCGGAGACGGAGGCGTAGAGGGAGGTGATGCCGAGTTGCTGCATGCGCTGGCGCCAGTGCGGCAGGCGTGCGGTAAAGGCGGTTTTCCAGGTGTCGGGGGTGAAGGGCATGGGGGACTCCTTCTGGTTCATCTGAGGGATGAGATGCGCAACCGTCAGGGGAATACCACTGACCACTGCCTGCGTGTGACAGGAGCCACAGGGAACACATCTGCCTGCGCCGGGGGGCTCCAGCACGTTACGACCCCTCGTCTCCAGCGGCAGTCTAAGGCAGAGGCAGGTCGTGGAGGTCATCGCGCGGCGGGTGACGACCGACCGCCACATCTGCCGCCCGAATCGCTACTGCTCGCTCCCGGTTCAGCGCTAAGGCGGTAATCGTCGCGCGCCCTGTCGCGGTCCGCCCAGCCACCAGGAGTCCGTCTGCCGACCACACGAAATGATCCAGCCATCGCTGTTGCCGCGGGTGGAACAAAGGGACCACGACCCCACTTATGGGATCAAGGCCTGTCTGCTGCGCCGACTTGCGACGATTGCAATGAAAACAGGCCAGGGCCAGATTCGTCAGCGTCGTCATCCCCCCATGGACGAGGGGGACGATGTGATCGACCGTAAAGGGCACGTATTGCCACTGTTCCGCGGTATGGCAGTATTCACACAAGGCCTGGGCCCGTTGGCGTATCTGCGCCTGCATCGTCCGAGAAACAGCGCGGCGACGTGGCATTGCGGCTCCCACCTAGCCCTGGGCAGGGAGCCGCAGATTGCGGACAACGCGATTGAGGAAGCTGAGATAGTCATCGAGATCTTCATACTGGTCGAGTTCAGCGGTGTCCTCGGGCGAGAGCCCCCCGTGCTGGAGTGCTGCCAGCAAGGTGGCAATGCGTTGTTGTACCACGGTCGAGGCCCGTAAGACAGGCACCCCGTCCTGAAGCTCAAGCCGCAGGGCCCCTTCGAGAGGTAACGAGGCGGGGAGATGGGCTAACACAGGCACAGGAAAGACGGCAGGATTGGCCATGCGCAGGGTCCTCCATTGACAGGATGTCTCCGATCTATAGATATACCATGATAGCATAGCCGCACGTGGCGTGCAGGCGTCCCGTGGTGGAGGAAGCGGTGGATCGCTCGCTCAAAGCGGTGTAGGGCACGGCTTGCCAAGACGATCAAGCAAGTACAATGGGTATTTCGGCACTGTCCATACACCACATGCCTGCCGCGGCGGCGCGGCGCGCGGCGACCAGAGGGGATATCCCCCTCTGGACTCCCCCCCCGACAGAGTCCAGAGGGGACAGAGCCCAGAGCACAAAGTCATGGGGGGCCCGCCAACGCCACGCGGAAGCCAATGTAGTTGCTGACGTAGCGCGCGCCGAACCCGTCGCGATGGGCGCAGCGCACGCGCTGAAGATCGAGCCAGAAGGCGCCACCCCGCAGGACGCGGGACATATCGTCTGCAGCTTGCAATTGCTCGCGTCCATCGTCAGGGTCGTAAGGATAGGAGAAGGGCATCTTGGCGTAAGGCGGTCCCCAGATACTGCGGGTCCATTCCCAGACATTGCCACTCATCTCCTCCAGGCCATACGGGCTCGTCCCGCCGGGAAAGCACCCCACGGGACTTGTCCTACCAATCTGCGTGTCAGCGTAGTTCGCCCGGTTCGGATCCGGCGCCTCGCCCCACGGATAGCGCCACCCATCCGTCCCGCGCGCCGCCTTCTCCCACTCCGCCTCACTGGGCAGCGTCACCCCCCAGCCCGCCTGCCGTAGCAAGTGCGCCAGCGGCTCCGGCGTCCCGAGCCACTCGCGTAGCCGGACGGTGAGCCAATCACAGTAGGCCAGCGCCTCGTGCCAGCTCACCAACACCACCGGGTGATTGGCCAGGCCCTGCAGGCTGTCGGCATCTCGTGGTGTATGACCACTCGCCTGCACAAAGGCGCGCCATTGCGCCACCGTCACCGGATAGCGTGCGAGATAATAGCGTGGCAGCAGCACCTCATGCTGCGGCTGTCCGTCGTCATCGGCCTCAGCATCCCGCGCCGGATCACTGCCCATCAGGAACGCCCCGGCGGGAATCTCCACGAATCCCAGCAGCGGCTCAGCCGGCAGAAACCACGCCTCAGCCCGAAAGCGCGGGTCCTCTAACCCCGCCAGCGTGTTGCCTATGGCCGCCCGCTGCAGCGCCGGCAGGCTAGACGTGCGCAGCAACGTCACCAGGCGCTGCCGCACGCGCGCGTCCAGGGCCTGCCCCGCAGTGCTATCGCGCACCCGCGAGCGGCCCATCTCCAGCAGCACCTCCCCGGCCAAGCCTTCCCGACGCCAGGCACTAGCGCCACGCTGACGCCGCGTCGGGCACAGTTCTTCCAGCAAGGCGCGCGGCTTGTCCAGCTCGCCACTTACATGCACCAGCCGTCCCACCGCCAGCAAGATCACCTCACGCCAGAAGGCCCCCGCAGCGGCGAGCGCCGCGGCCTGACGGGCAAAATCACCCTGTACGGAGAGGTGCGCCCCGGCCAGATATTCCTGGAAGGTGCGATGCGGAAAGCTGTACACGCCCTGGTCGCGCTCCAGCAGCAGCCCGGTACGCAGTCGCATAACCTCGATCACCTGGTAGGCCCAGGAGCGGCTTTGAGCTGGGTCTGGGTCTGGGTACAACACCATGAGGGCCCGGGCCAGGGCCGTCTCACCAACTCACCTTACGCGACTGGAACGAAAAAAGTGTAGAATCGCCCGTATGAAATCACAACCGATAGCAGATTTGTATTCCGACTACTTGCTGGCGTCGTTTGGGGCGACCACGGCTACCGGGCTGAGCGCACTGCTGGAAG